>JALQXU010000029.1 GCA_023263045.1 Pontimonas sp. | reverse complement strand
CACTGACACTAGGCATAAAACAGACCGGCCAGGGTCTTTTTTCCCCTCTTCAGCACCACACCCGCTGGAAGTGGTGCTCGAGGGGCTCCGACAACGGCGCCATCATCCTCGATCGCCTGGTTATTGATACTTACTCCACCCTGCGCGATAGCCCTGCGTGCCTCTGAGAGGCTCTGACACAGACCCGTCTCCACAAGAGCTTGGGCGACCGTGGTCCCAGCAGTAATCGTTGCGTGAGGCAATTCGCGAAGAGCGCTTTCCAGGGTTGCAGGGTCAAGACCCTCCAGCTCTCCCTTACCAAAGAGCGCCTCCGAGGCTTCCTTCACGGCACGAGTTTGGTCGGGCCCGTGAACGAGGGTCGTGACTTCCTCGGCGAGGCGTTTTTGCGCACCGCGGAGATGAGGCGAGTTCGCCACCGAGGCCTCAAGCTCCTCGATCTCCGCCCGCGAAAGGAAGGTGAACACTTTGAGGCGATCGATGACGTCTCGATCATCGGTGTTGAGCCAGAACTGGTAGAGGGCGTAGGGGCTCGTGAGCTCAGCGTCAAGCCACACTGCATTGCCCTCAGACTTCCCAAACTTGGTTCCATCCGAATTGGTGATGAGCGGTGTGCCCATAGCGTGGACGGACACCGCCAAAGCCTTGTGAACGAGGTCGGTACCACTGGTGAGGTTTCCCCACTGGTCTGATCCACCGGTTTGTAACACACAGTTGTAGGTCTCGTAGAGGCGTAGGAAGTCCATACCCTGAAGGATTTGATACGAAAACTCTGTGTAGGAAATGCCCGCATCCGAGTTCAAGCGCGCGGCGACCGCGTCTTTCTTCAGCATGGTGCCCACTCGGTAGTACTTTCCAATATCCCTCAAGAAATCAATCGCCGAGAGATCCTTCGTCCAGTCCAAATTATTGACGAGGGTGGCAGCCGAATCGCCTTCAAAGTCAAGGAACCTGGCGACCTGCTCCCCCAGCTTCTCCACCCACTGAGCCACAACCTCAGGCTCATTCAAGACTCGCTCAGCGGTGGGCTTCGGATCGCCAATCAGCCCAGTAGAACCCCCCACCAGCGCCAATGGATGGTGGCCAGCCAGTTGCAAGCGCCGCATCACCAAGAGCTGGACAAGGTTCCCCAGATGAAGGCTGGGAGCCGTGGGATCAAACCCGCAGTAAAAGGTAATCGGCCCGGAATCCAGTGCCTCTTTGAGCTTGACCTCATCGGTCGACACGTGGATGAGTCCGCGCCAGACCAGCTCGTCGTGGAGGGAGCTAAACGAAGAATCGTTGTGTTGTTCGCTCAACCAGGGACTGCCAGACACGTCATCAACTTAGCAGTGTCGTAACAGAGGGACACGGAAGTGAGTGTTTCGCAAAACCTGGTCCACAATAGGAGGGTTCCTAGTTGTTTACTCAAGTCATTTCAAGGAGAACTATGTCCGCTTCACAGCGTCTGCGCCGACTCGGCGCACTCGTCGGAGCCGGCGCGCTACTGGTGTCTCTGGCTGCCTGCTCGTCAGCCTCCGATGCATCCTCTGCGACCATCACCGACGGAAAACTCACCATCGCCACCGGCGAGCCCGCCTACTACCCCTACGTCATCGATGATGCTCCAGAAAGCGGAGAAGGATTCGAGGCAGCCGTCGCGTATGCGATCGCAGAAGAACTCGGCTTCGCCGCCGATGACGTCGTCTGGGTTCGCACCACCTTCGAAGCAGCTATCCAGCCTGGACCGAAGGATTTCGACTTCAACCTGCAGCAGTACACCATCACGGAAGAGCGAGCCCAAAACGTGGACTTCTCCATTCCGTACTACTCAACTCCTCAGGCCGTCATCACGGTAGAGGGTTCGGCTGCGGCGAATGCCACGAGTCTGGCCGACTTGAAGGAGCTGCGTATCGCGGCTGCTGCGGCGACGACCTCGTTTGACTCGATCGAAGAGACCATTCAGCCCACTGGTGGTGCCCTCTCGTTCAACAACAACGATGACGCCAAGCTCGCTCTGGAGACCGGGGCTGTCGACGCGATTGTGGTTGACCTCCCGACCGCGTTCTACCTCACTGCAGTGGAGCTGACCGGCGGAAAGATCATCGGTCAGCTGCCCGCGTCGGCGGGAATCTCTGACGAGTGGGGCCTTGTCCTCACGAAGGACAGCGCATTGACGGAATCGGTTAACGAAGCTCTCCAGAGCCTCATCGATTCCGGTCGCCTGCAAGAAATCATTGACACCTGGCTGGGTTCAGACCAGGGCGCACCCGTCTTGCAGTAGGAAAAACCATCGACAGCATGTCGTCTGGTGAGGCCCGGCGCCCGAGTTCAATTGAGCTCGAGCGCCGGGCCTTCCGGAAAAAACAAAGTGCGAAATCCGTGGCGATTTCGTTCGGTAGCACCCTGGTCTTTGCTGTCCTGGTGTGGATTTTCGTGGTCAATACCCCCGGATGGGCACTGGTCCAACGCAGCTTCTTCAACCTCGAAGTTCTCGTCGGCGCGTGGCCACGAGTAATCGAGGGACTCTGGCTGAACGTCCGAGTGCTCTTCTTCGCCGCGCTTGGAGTTCTCATCCTGGCGCTTCTCATTGCAACGCTTCGAACGTTGCGTGGGCCCGTATTTTTCCCGCTTCGGGCGCTCGCTGCCGGGTACACCGATCTTTTTCGCGGCATGCCGCTGATTATCGTTCTCTACCTCGTGGGATTTGGGGTGCCTGGTCTCGGTGCCCTACCCCGCATGCCTCTCGAGTTTTGGGGAACGATCGCGCTTATTCTCACGTATTCCGCCTATGTCGCAGAAGTCTTCCGCGCGGGAATCGAATCGGTACACCCCTCCCAGCGGCTCGCAGCTCGCTCCCTAGGTTTGGGTTACGGGAAGACTCTTCGTCTTGTGGTCCTCCCCCAAGCCATTCGGAAAGTCACACCGGCACTGATGAATGACTTTATTGCCATGCAAAAAGATGTCGGACTCATTTCCGTACTGGGTGCCGTCGATGCTGTCCGCGCGGCCCAAATCGAGACTGCGCAAGCCTTCAACTTCACGCCCTATGTCCTGGCCGGTCTGCTCTTTGTCCTTTTGGCACTGCCCATGATCAGGCTTACCGACTGGTATTCCGAGCGCCTTCGTTCCCGAGAGCAGGCTGGGTCTCTCGTATGACGGCAGTCTTACGCCTCGAGAACATTCACAAGAACTTCGGAGACACATCTGTGCTCCGCGGGATTTCTTTAGATGTATCCCCCGGCGAAGTTATTGCCTTGATTGGCGCGAGCGGATCCGGCAAATCGACGCTTTTGAGGTGCATCAACCTTCTCGAGCAGATTGATGACGGGCAAATCTGGCTCAGTGGAGATGACATCTCTGACCCCAGGATTGACCCCGATGCAATTAGAGCGCGAATTGGGGTTGTTTTTCAGCAATTCAACCTCTTCCCCCACCTCTCGGTTCAGAGGAACATCACCCTCGCCCTGACGCATGTCCTGGGTATGCCCCAGGACGCCGCAACCGCGCGAGCCTTGGGCCTCCTGGAGAGGGTAGGTCTGGCAGAAAAAGCGCAGTGGTATCCCGACCGCTTATCCGGTGGTCAGCAACAGCGTGTAGCGCTTGCACGGGCGATTGCGAGTCAGCCCGAGGTGCTCCTCCTCGACGAAATAACCTCCGCACTCGACCCCGAACTCGTGGGAGAAGTATTAGAGCTCGTGAAGTCGCTCAAAGATGACGGCACCACAATCGTCATGGCCACACACGAAATGGCTTTCGCGAGGGATGTCGCCGACCGAGTGTGTTTTCTCGATCAAGGAGTGATCGCGGAGTCAGGTTCTGCTCAACAAGTTCTAGAAAAGCCTCAGGATCCACGAACCACAGCGTTCCTGCAGCGCTTTATTGGCCCAGCGCTCTAATTCTCCGAGAGCGAGTTCACAAGCGCAACGAGTTCGGCTCGTTGGGACGCCACTTGTTTCGGCGCTGTTCCTCCCCGACCCGCCTTGGATGCGAGCGAGGACTCCAAGGTCATGGAGGAGCGCACTGCGGGAGTCAGATGGGGTGAGATCGATGCCAGGTCCGCATCCGACACTTCGTGGAGGTCGACACCCTGTGATTCGCAGTGGGCGACGAGAGCCCCTACGACCTCATGAGCCTCCCGGAAGGGCACACCGTGGCGCACCAAGGAGTCAGCCACATCCGTAGCGAGCGAGAATCCTGCCGTCGCGTTGCGCTCCATCGTGTCGAGATGGAAGCTCATAGAGGAGAGAAGACCGGCCATGGCGGGCAGCACCAGCAGCAACGTGTCTACTGAGTCAAACAGGTGTTCCTTGTCCTCCTGGAGATCCCGGTTATAGGCGAGGGGTAAACCCTTGAGAGTGGTGAGCAGACCACTGAGATTGCCGAGGAGTCGACCACTCTTGCCCCGAGCAAGTTCCGCAATGTCAGGGTTTTTCTTCTGCGGCATCATCGACGACCCCGTCGCAAATGCATCATCCAGCGTGATGTAGGAGAACTCTGCTGACGAGTACACGATGATCTCTTCAGCTAAACGCGAGAGGTCGAGTCCGATCTGTGCCGCGATGTAGAGAAATTCTGCGACCACATCTCTCGAGGAGGTGCCATCCAGAGAGTTGGGTTGAACACCATCGAACCCGAGCTCTGAAGCAATCGCCTCAGGGTCGAGCCCCAACCCACCACCGGCAAGCGCTCCTCCGCCATAGGGGGACACGTTATTGCGCGCCGACCAATCGTCGATGCGCTGAATGTTCCGAATCATCGGCCACGCGTGAGCAAGCAGGTAGTGCGCGACCAACACTGGTTGGGCATGTTGAAAGTGTGTGCGGCCGGGCATCGCGTGCTCGCCGACTTCTTCCGAGCGCTGAATGAGGATGCGGACGCATTCGAGGAGAATGCTGCGCAGCGAACGGGAAGCATCCCGCGCATACATCCGCACAAATGTGGCGATTTGATCGTTACGGCTACGGCCAGCCCGGAGTGACCCTCCGAGGTTCTCCCCTACCCGCTCGATGAGGATGCGCTCGAGTGCGCCATGAACGTCCTCGTCGGACTCGCGCGGTTGAATCCGATCCGCGAGGTAGTCCTCTCGAATCGTCTCGAGCGCTGCCAGCACCGTGGCGAGATCGCCAGAGCTAAGGTGTCCAGCGCTGGAGAGGGCACGCGCGTGGGCGGCCGTGGCATCGAGGTCATAGGGGACGAGACGCCAGTCAAAGTGCGTGGACTTACTCAACCTCTGGAGGGTGTAATCAGGACCCGACGAGAAGCGACCACCCCATAGGGCGCCCTCTCCTGTCTGGCCTGCCATACTCTGCTCTACTTCCCCTGAGCCCGTTTCGCTGAAATCTTGCTCGGCAGCGACCACAGCTCGATAAAGCCCTTCGCGTGGGACTGATCGAAGGTGTCTCCGGTGTCGTATGTGGCGAGATCGAAGTCATAGAGGCTTTCCTCGGACTTCCGACCGGTCACCATGGCCACTCCTGCGTGAAGCTGGACCCGGACGTCCCCGGAGACGTGCTCCTGGGTGTGGTCCATGAACGCGTCGAGACTGCGCTTGAGGTCGGAGTACCACAAACCGTCATAGATGAGGTTGGCCCAATCGGCCTCCATTTTTCGCTTGTACCGTCCGAGGTCGCGCTCAAGGACGAGGTTCTCGAGCTCCTCGTGGGCATTGATGAGGGTTTGCGCGGCAGGCACCTCATAGACTTCGCGAGATTTTATCCCCACGAGCCGGTCTTCAATGATGTCGACCCGTCCGACACCGTGGGCACCGGCTTTGGTGTTGAGGATCTGGATTGCTTCGAGCGGCGTGACTGATTGTCCGTCAATCGCTACCGGGATCCCCTTCGAGAAGGTGATGGTCACATCTTCGGCGGCCAGACCGCCAGCGGGGTCTTGGGTGTATTCCCACACGTCATCACCGGGTGCGCTCCACGGGTCTTCAAGGGCACCGGTTTCCACCGTGCGACCCCACACGTTCTTATCAATGGAGTAGGGGTTCTTCTTGCTCTGTTTGATGGGAAGACCGTGTTCTTCCGCATAGACGATGGCTTTGTCCCTGGTCAGGGCGAGGTCACGAATCGGCGCAATGCTCGTCAGTGACGGGGCGAGAGCAGCGACGGCAGCCTCAAAACGAACTTGGTCGTTTCCTTTACCCGTGCACCCGTGAGATACCGAATCGGCTCCCAGTTCCACGGCAACACGGGCGAGGTGCTTTGCGATCACGGGCCTGGAAAGTGCAGAAACCAAGGGGTAGCGCTTTTGATACAGGGCGTTTGCTTTGAGCGCTGGCATGACAAAGTCGTTCGCGAACTCGTCTTTAGCGTCAACGACGACAGCCTCTACGGCGCCGCAATCCAGGGCGCGCTGTCGGATATCGTCCATATCCTCGCCACCCTGACCGACATCCACGGCGAGAGCGATCACCTCTTTACCGGTGGCATCCTTGAGCCAGCCGATACCCACCGAGGTGTCCAAACCACCGGAATACGCAAGAACAACACGATCAGTCAACGAGAACGCTTCTTTCTGCCACTGCGGTGGCGACAACGAGATAGAGGGAAAGTCTACTGGGATGCCCGAGGGCTATGCTCGCTCGAGAAGCCAGACCAACAGGGCTTTTTGAGCGTGAAGACGGTTTTCGGATTCATCCCAAATCACACTCTGCGGGCCATCAATGACCTCGGGAGTCACTTCGAAACCACGATCAGCTGGCAGACAGTGCAAGAAAATCGCGTCGCCTTTCGCCTGGGCCATCGCGTTTCCATCCACCTGGTATCGACCGAAGGTCGACACACGCTCAGCTTTCTCGGACTCTTTCCCCATCGACACCCACGTATCGGTCACGACGACATCAGCGCCCTCGAGCGCGACATCGGGCTCGGTGGTGACCAGGATTGAGCCGCCCGTCGACTCTGCGATTGCCCTCGCGTCACCGACCACGCTCTGGGCAGGAGAAAACTCTGTAGGGCATGCCACGCGAACGTGCATACCCGCTGTCGCTCCCGCCAGCAGATAACTCTGCGCCATATTGGACCCGCCATCCCCGAGGAACGCGACGGTCAACCCCGACAGCGATCCCTTGTGTTCGCGGATGGTGAGGAGATCTGCCAAGAGTTGGCAGGGGTGGAAGTCATCGCTGAGAGCATTGACCACCGGAACGGTGGTGTTCTTGGCCATCTCCTCGAGACCGTCCTGACCGTAGGTGCGCCAGACAATGGCCGCCACCATGCGCTCCAACACTCGAGCCGTGTCAGACGGAGTTTCCTTTCCCCCCAGTTGCGAGTTGGCGGTGGAAATAATGAGCGGCTGTCCCCCGAGATCGGCGATACCCACGGCAAAAGAAACCCGGGTTCTCGTGGAGGACTTGTCAAAAATCACCGCTACCGTCTGGGGTCCCTCGAGGGGCCGCTCGCGCCACCGGTCTGACTTCATGGAGGTGGCGAGCTCAAGAATCTCGAGTTGCTCTGCAGGGGTGATGTCATCATCGCGCAGGAAATGCCGGGTCATGATGCCACTACCTCTGTTCCAATTCCAGACGTCGTAAACGCCTCCAACAACAACGAGTGCGCCAGTCTGCCATCAATGATGGCTGCTTTGGGAACTCCCCCACGAACAGCATCCAGGCACGCCGACATTTTGGGAATCATTCCGCTCTCCAAAGACGGTAACAACTGGGTCAATTCCTCAGCCGTAATGCTCGAAATCAAAGAATCGGTGTTCGGCCAATTGGCGTAAAGTCCTGCCACATCGGTCAAAAGCACGAGCTTTTCCGCTCTCACTGCAACGGCAAGAGCGGCCGCAGCCGCATCAGCGTTCACGTTCAACAACCCCGAACCATCACTGTTGGGCGCGATCGAGGACACGACGGGAATCTTGCCCTGCTCCACCAGCGCCACAATCTCAGAGGGATCGACCTGCACCACCTCGCCCACGTGACCGAGATCTACCGACACCCCATCCACCATCGCGCCCCTGCGGTCTGCGAGGAAGAGCCCACCGTCTTCACCGTTGAGCACCACAGCCAAATCACTGTGCCGATTGATGCGCGCCTTCAGGTCGGCGCCGATTTCCTCCTTCAAGACATCCCGAATCACGGGGATTGCCTCAGTGGAGGTGACCCGGTAGCCACCTTGGAACTCACTGCTGATTCCACGACTCTCGAGCGCCCGGGAAATCTGAGGACCGCCGCCATGGACGACGACGGGCTTCACCCCGACTGTTGCGAGGAACACCATGTCATCGGCAAACGCCTGCAGGAGATCACCATCGACCATCGCGTTTCCGCCGAGTTTGATCACGAACACACTGCCCTGGAATCTCCTGATCCACGGCAGAGCCTCCGTGAGGGTCCCTGCTTTGATAAACGCGTCTGCGTGAGACGTTTCAGTTGTGTCCATAGCTAACTCGAGTAGGCGCTGTTCTCGTGGACGTAGTCGTGGGTGAGGTCGTTAGTCCAGATTGTCGCCGACTCAGTCCCGTTGTGAAGGTCAACGAGGACATGGGTGGCGCGAGGAGAAAGGTCGACCTCGGACCGAGGGCGGTCGGGGCGGCCAGCGTGGCACACCCTCACCCCGTTCATGGACACATCCACGCTGTAGGGGTCAAAGTCGGCCGTCGTTGTCCCGATCGCAGCCAAAACCCGACCCCAATTGGGGTCCATTCCAAAGATGGCCGCCTTGAACAGGTTGTTCCTGGCAATCGACCGACCCACCTCTAGCGCGTCCTGCTCACTGGCAGCACCCTGAACCTCAATCGAGATGTCGTGCGAAGAGCCCTCGGCATCGTGCATCAGTTGCTGGGCAAGATCGGAACACAACTCAGTGAGTGTCACCGTAAATAGGTCCAGCTCGGGAGTTATCCCACTCGCCCCCGAGGCCATGAGCGTCACCTGATCGTTGGTGGACATGCATCCATCCGAGTCCAGCCGATCAAAGGTCATTCTGGTTGCCTCCCGGAGCGCTGTATCGAGGTCTCCCGAGGCAAGTGACGCATCAGTAGTGATGACCACCAACATGGTGGCAAGCCCGGGGGCCAGCATCCCAGCCCCTTTGGCCATTCCTCCCAGGGTGACCTCGCCACCGGAGGTGGAGAGTGTCCGCGTCGCCTTTTTTGGCACCGAATCTGTTGTCATGATGGCCTGGGCAGATTCATCTCCGGCCGACGCCGAATCGTCCCTCCTGGCCAGAGCGAGCTCAAGACCCTTGATGATGGCGCCAGCCGGAAGCAATTCTCCGATTAGCCCCGTCGAACACACTTGAATCTCCGAGGCCCCGTGATCTCCCAGCAGCTGGGCGGCTTTCTCTGCGGTGGCGTGGGTGAGTTGGAAACCTTCAGGACCGGTAAAACAGTTTGCTCCGCCAGCGTTGAGCACGATTGCTTTCACGATTCCTTGGGCG
>JALQXU010000028.1 GCA_023263045.1 Pontimonas sp. | reverse complement strand
GGAGCTGCCACCTACACTGCGGCCCTGCATCTCATGCGCACCGGAGCCGCTGGTGTTCTTGTTGGTTTTGGCGGGGGAGCCGCCTCGAGCACGAGAGCAGCGCTCGGCATTCATGCACCGATGGCCACCGCGATTTCAGACGTTGCTAGTGCGAGGCGGGATTACCTCGATGAGTCCGGTGGGCGCTATGTCCATGTGATCGCCGATGGCGGTTTGGGTCGAAGCGGAGACATCGTCGCGGCAATCGCTGTGGGAGCGGATGCAGTGATGCTGGGTTCCACTCTCGCTCGCTCCACTGAGGCTCCGGGCAAAGGATGGCACTGGGGGCCCGAGGCTCATCACTCCACCCTGCCCCGCGGCTATCGCGTGCACGTGGGCGTTGATGGAAACCTGGAGCAAGTGTTGTTGGGACCTGCGCACTCTGCTGATGGCCGCACCAACCTTGTCGGGGCACTCCGCCACTCGATGGCCACCTGCGGATACTCGGATCTCAAAGAGTTCCAGCGGGTCGACGTCATCGTTCAGCGCTAACAACTCGGTGCGTCTTCAGCCAGGCGCTCTAGCCTGGTGGGTGTGAAGCGAGGGGGTCTCCTGTGTGGCGCGTAGCACGACGTCCCAAGTGGATTGCGGCTCTCCTTCTGGCGCTCGGTGTTGCTTCCACCTTTGGGTTGCTGGGTCAGTGGCAACTTGATCGCAGTATCGAGCAGGGGACCATCATCGAGCGCAACACTGAGACCGTAGTTCCGCTGGAATCGGTGGCAACACCGCAGAGCGTGATCACATCAGAGGCGTCGGGTCGCATGGTCAGTGTCGAGTGTCGTTTCGTGGAAGGGGATGATGTTGTTCTGGACAACCGGCGCACCCTTCAAGGAGTTGGTCAATGGCTCGTTCGCCACTGTATGACCGAGCAGGGAAACTCCCTCGCGGTGGCTGTCGGGTTTGCGCCATCGGGTGTGAGGGCGAATACGCTCCCGGCGACGACGGGTGAGATTGTGGGTCGCTACGTCCCGACCGAATCACCCCAACAATCTGATTTTGTTGCCGGTGAGATATCCGCCGTGGCCGTGCCTGAGCTGCTGAATCTCTGGGCAGATCCAGGTCCTGTCTATGGGGGCTATCTTGTTCTCTCCGAGGCGCCCGAGGGACTGTCCACGATCGGGACAGAGGCTCCTCCCACAGAGAGTCAGCTCAATTGGTTGAACCTTTTCTACGCCCTCCAGTGGGTGATCTTTGGTCTGTTCGCTCTCTACCTCTGGTGGCGCCTGGTGCGCGATGAGTGGGAGCGCGAAGCCGAGAATGCCTCCAGCCCAGCCCCCTAAACTTGTGTCATGACCACGGACAATTCGCCTTCTGCCACCGTGGTTCCTGACCGGCTTCAGAGTGCACTGAAGTGGTATCGGATTGCCGCCTGGATTACCGGGATTCTCCTGATCTTGCTGACCGTGGAAATTGTGGCCAAGTATGGGTTTGGCTCTGAGGTGGAAATGTTCGGCGAGCAAGGTGTGTTCGCCCTGGTCCCCGATGGGACCGTTCAAGCTTTCAACCTCTCCCAGGCCGTCCTGATTGCTCACGGGTGGTTCTATGTCGTCTATCTCTTCACCTGTTTCCGGGTGTGGAGCATTCTTCGCTGGCCCTTCTGGCGTTTCCTGTGGCTGGCCTCCGGGGGACTGGTACCTCTGTTGTCCTTCGTCATCGAACACTTCGCCACCAAGACCGTGAGTGCGATCATCGCGGATGTGCGGGGGGCGGCATGACCGCGAGCGAAGCACCCCGGCCCGTCCTCGTGGTCGACTTCGGTGCGCAATATGCCCAGTTGATTGCTCGCCGTGTTCGGGAAGCCGGCGTCTACTCCGAAATCGTCTCGCACGAAGCTTCCGCCGACGAGATTCAGCAAAAAAACCCGGTCGCCATTGTCCTCAGTGGTGGACCCTCGAGTGTGTATGAAGAAGGATCCCCCAGTTTGAGCCCGGGCATCCTCGACTTGGGTGTCCCGGTTTTTGGCATTTGTTACGGCTTCCAAGTGATGGCTCGGGAACTCGGCGGCGAGGTGGGCAAGACGGGTCTTCGTGAATATGGCGCAACTGCCGCTTCGGTCAAACCCGATGCGGGGCCGCTCTTTGCCGGTCAACCCTCAGGCCAAACCACCTGGATGTCCCACGGCGATCAGGTACAGAGCGCCCCTCCTGGCTTCGAGGTTCTCGCGTCCACGGAGGCAACCACCGTGGCCGCATTTGGGTCGCCCGAGAAGAAGATGTATGGCGTGCAATGGCACCCCGAAGTGAAACACTCCGAGCATGGCCAAGCAGTCTTGGAAAACTTCTTGCATGAGATTGCTGGGCTATCCAATGACTGGAACAGCGGGAGCGTTATCGCTGCACAGGTCGACGCGATAAGCGCACAGGTGGGGGATTCTCGGGTCATCTGCGGGCTCTCTGGCGGCGTGGATTCTGCGGTGGCAGCCGCACTTGTTCACAAAGCGGTCGGTGACCAGCTGGTCTGTGTCTTTGTCGACCACGGCCTGCTCCGACAAGGCGAGCGCGAACAAGTGGAGAAAGACTTCGTGGCAGCCACGGGTGTTCGCTTGGTGACCGTTGATGCTGAAGCACAGTTCCTCGAGGCGCTTGCAGGCGTGAGCGACCCCGAGACCAAGCGCAAGATTATTGGTCGCGAGTTCATTCGAACCTTCGAGCAGGCTGCTGCTGATGTGGTAGCGGAGGCGCTCGACGGCGGTGGCGAGGTGAAGTTCCTCGTCCAAGGAACCCTCTACCCGGACATTGTGGAAAGCGGTGGCGGTTCGGGAACAGCAGTAATTAAGAGCCACCACAATGTCGGAGGGCTTCCCGACGACCTTGAGTTTGAGTTGGTGGAACCGCTCCGGACCCTCTTCAAGGATGAGGTTCGAGCGATCGGGCGTGAGTTGGGCTTGCCGGAGGAGATTGTCGGCCGCCACCCCTTCCCGGGGCCCGGTTTGGGAATTCGGATCATTGGTGAGGTCACGAAGGAGCGCCTCGATACGTTGCGGGCAGCGGACGCCATCGTCCGCGCGGAAATCACCCAGGCGGGGCTTGATCCTGAGATCTGGCAGTGCCCCGTGGTGCTCCTCGCCGATGTCCGCTCGGTGGGAGTCCAAGGCGATGGTCGGACGTACGGCCATCCCATTGTGTTGCGTCCGGTGTCGAGTGAGGATGCCATGACAGCGGACTGGACGAGGCTTCCCTATGACGTGCTGGCTCGCATCTCTAACCGAATAACTAATGAGGTTGCGGAGGTCAATCGAGTCGTCCTCGATGTGACATCGAAGCCACCGGGCACCATCGAGTGGGAGTAGTTACGCCGATTCGCGAATGACGAGTTCTGGCTGAAATACCACCCGACGCGGTTTCTTCGAGGGGTCGAGAGCTTCTTCGCGCAGAAGCTTCAGGGCGGTCTCGCCCATGAGGGCGCTCGGTTGCCGAATGGATGTCAGCGGGACGATGGCCGACGTCGCAAAGTCGATGTCGTCATAACCGATGATGGCGATGTCATCGGGTACTCGCAGTGACCCTGTCGCCACGAGTGCTTGGAGAAGACCGATCGCGACGAGATCGTTAGCGGCAAAGAGGGCATTGGGTCGCTCGGCCGGCGACATCTCTCTGATTTTTTCTCCAGCGGTGCGTCCCTCCAGAACCGTTGTAGCGGACGTTTCGAAGATGGTCAGCGTTGCGCCGGGGGATGCCTGAAGAGCGTCCTGCGCTCCGCGAAGACGGTCGGCGACCTGGGGAATCTCGAGGGGTCCGCCCACAAAACCGATCCGGGTGCGCCCGAGGTTCAGCAAGTGATTGGCGGCGATAGTACCTCCGGCGTGATCGTCAACTGAGACCGAGCTGAAGACCTGGTTTTCACTAACCCGGTCAACCAGCACGGAGGGTATTCCAAACTTTTTCAGGGCGGACAGTCTCTCTTCAACATCGCCGTAAGGGGAGATGAGGATGCCGCGAACTCTCTGCTCTTCGAAGAGGTCCAGGTAGCTGTGTTCTCGCTCCTGCGACTCTGAGGTGTTCGCGAGGATGACGGAGTAACCCTCGTCAGTCGCCGCGTCTTCTGCCCCGCGAGCAAGCGCGGTGAAGAAGGGGTTGGCCGCATCGAACACTAAGAGGGCGATCGTTCGGCTTTCCCCTGCCCGCAATTGCCGTGCTGCGTCATTTCGGACAAAGCCCAGCTCGTTGATTGATTTTTGAACGCGTTTGACTGTTTTGGAGCTGACTCGCGAGGGGTGGTTGAGAACGTTCGAGACTGTTCCCACGCTGACGCCCGCGTGGAGTGCCACGTCTTTGATACTGGACGACATGTGTGCCTCGGGGTTTTGGTGAGAGAGTATGACGCTACTGAAACGTTACAAAACTCTGGGTTTCAAGCTTTGACATTTTCCGTGCGGTTGTGACAAGGTTACAGATAATTCTAGATTGAATCGTTTCAAAGTTAGGTCTGTGGTGACAATCCTCGCAGAACGAGTCCGATCCGATGTCCGGGTCTGTTGCTACGAGGTAACTCTCATCACGACCTCAGCTACAAAGGAGTGCTGATGTTCACCACGGCCATGACCGACATTCTTGAGGCTCAAGCCATCGAGCTTCCGTCTTGGGCGTT
Organism: Pontimonas sp.; assembly: GCA_023263045.1. Lineage (GTDB taxonomy): Bacteria > Actinomycetota > Actinomycetes > Actinomycetales > Microbacteriaceae > Pontimonas. The sequence continues at coordinate 5,240 of JALQXU010000028.1, read as the reverse complement.
TGGAAATTCGGGAACGCGATTCAAGGTCTTCACCACCGCGGGAACTCCTCGGAACCCATACGAGAAAATCGAGGACGCGGCGACGGTCCACAGATTCACCGGCTTGGCTCCGAGCGTGGCTCTTCACATCCCCTGGGACAAAGTTGAGGACTTCGCCGACCTGAAAAAGCACGCCGAAAATCACGGCGTTCGACTGGGGACGATTAACTCGAACACCTTCCAGGACGATATCTACCGGTTTGGATCACTCACCCACGTGGATAAGAAGGTGCGCCAGGCAGCGATCGATCACCACTTCGAGTGCATCGACATTATGGGCGAGACGGGGTCACGGGATCTCAAGATTTGGCTCGCGGATGGATCCAACTATCCAGGCCAGGTTAATCTGCGTGCTCGCCAAGATCGTTTGCACGAGTCCTTGCAGACCATTTACGAGCGCTTGGGGGCTGACCATCGCATGGTCCTCGAATACAAGTTCTTCGAGCCAGCGTTCTACCACACCGATGTTCCCGACTGGGGCACCGCCTATGTTCAGGTTCTCGAGCTGGGCGACAAAGCTCAGGTGTGTCTGGATACCGGACACCACGCTCCAGGAACAAACATCGAATTCATCGTGGCGCAACTCCTTCGACTGGGTCGCCTGGGGTCATTTGACTTCAACTCACGCTTCTATGCGGACGACGACCTGATTGTGGGTGCGGCTGATCCGTTCCAGCTCTTCAGAATCATTTTCGAGGTCTACCGCAACGGTGGCCTTGATCGGGATTCGGATGTGGCGTTCATGCTCGATCAGTGCCACAACATCGAGGACAAGATTCCGGGTCAAATCCGCAGTGTCCTCAACGTGCAGGAAATGACTGCGAAAGTTCTCCTCGTCGATATGGACGCGCTCGATAAGGCCGAGAAGTCTGGCGATGTGTTGGGTGCGAGCGCCGTGTTGATGGATGCCTTCAACACCGATGTCAGGCCGGCACTGGCCACCTGGCGTGAGTCGAGGGGTCTCCCTGCAGAGCCGTTTGACGCATACCGTCAGAGCGGGCATTTGGACACGATTGCCGCTGAGCGCGTGGGCGGTCAGCAGATGGGCTGGGGAGCCTAGTGAGCAAGACAGCCCGTGATCTCGTTCAGCGATCGCGCAGGCTCGGAGCCGACCCGAGAAACACCAATTTTGCTGGTGGGAACACCAGCGCGAAAGGCGTGGGCAAAGACCCTGTGTCGGGCACGAACATCCCTTTGCTCTATGTGAAGGGGTCCGGCGGGGACCTTGGAACACTGACGGAAGCCGGTCTCGCTGTTCTCCAGCTCGATCGAGTGAGGCAACTCGCGGATGTCTATCCGGGACTTGAGCGCGAAGACGAGATGGTTGAAGCGTTCGACTATTGCGCCCACGGTAAGGGTGGCGCTGCTCCCTCCATTGACACCGCCATGCACGCCCTAGTCGACGCGAACCATGTCGACCACCTGCATCCCGATTCGGGTATTGCAATCGCCACTGCTGTGGACGGTAAAGAACTGACGACGAAAATTTTTGGCTCCAAAGTCGTCTGGGTCCCGTGGCGGAGACCTGGTTTCCAATTGGGTCTCGATATCGCTCGGATCAAGGAGAAGCACCCGGAGGCAATCGGCTGCATTCTTGGTGGGCACGGAATCACGGCGTGGGGAGAAACTAGCGAGGCGTGTGAGAAGAACTCGTTGTGGATTATTCGAACCGCCGAGAAGTACATCAAGGCTCACGGCAAGAAAGAACCCTTCGGGCGGGTTGTCAAAGACCTCACTCCCTTGAAGCCAGCGGCCCGCAAAGCTCGAGCTGCTGCTCTTGCTCCGATTATCCGCGGTTTGGCGTCAACGGACCGTCCCATGGTCGGCCACTTCACCGATGCTCCCGAGGTCCTGGACTTTCTCTCACGCTCCAAGCACCCCAAGCTTGCGAATCTGGGAACGTCCTGCCCCGATCATTTCTTGCGCACCAAGGTTCGCCCGATGGTGCTAGATCTTGCGCCCACGGCAGATCTGGACACTGTCACAGCTCGGCTGAAAAAGCTGCACGAGTCGTACCGGGCTGCCTACACGAGGTACTACGAGAAGTATCGGGAGAAAGAGTCACCCGCGATGCGCGGCGCTGATCCCCTCATTGTTCTCGTTCCTGGTGTGGGAATGTTCTCCTTTGGGGCAGATAAGAAGACAGCTCGGGTCGCGAGCGAGTTTTACATCAACGCCATCAACGTGATGCGAGGTGCGGAGGCCCTCTCCACGTATCGACCCATTTCGGAGCGGGAGAAATTCCGCATCGAGTACTGGTCGCTAGAGGAGGCAAAGCTTCAACGACTGCCGAAGCCCTCCTCTCACGCGAGCAAGGTCGCTTTTGTGACAGGCGCAGCATCTGGGATCGGTAAAGCGATTGCGCAGCGCTTAGCTCACGATGGCGCCTGTGTGGTGATTGCTGATCTCGACGAGTCGAAGGCTCAGGCAGTGGCGAGAGAAATTGGGTCCACCGATGTCGCCATCGGAGTGGGGATGGATGTTCGCGACGAGAACGCTGTGAAGAACGCCCTCGACCGCGCAGTACTGGCGTTTGGCGGTGTCGACATCGTCGTGAATAACGCGGGAGTCTCGCTGTCGAAGCCGCTCTTGGAGACCACGGAATCGGATTGGGATTTCCAGCACGACATCATGGCCAAGGGATCGTTCCTGGTGTCGCGAGAAGCCGCCCGGATTTTGATTAATCAAAGAATGGGCGGCGATATCGTCTACATCTCGTCGAAGAACTCTGTGTTTGCCGGACCCAACAACATCGCCTATTCGGCGACGAAAGCTGACCAAGCCCACCAGGTTCGACTGCTCGCTGTGGAGCTCGGCGAGTATGGAATCCGAGTAAACGGCATCAACCCGGATGGCGTCGTCCGAGGGTCGGGAATCTTTGCAGCGGGCTGGGGCGCTAACCGAGCCAAGACTTACGGGGTGAAAGAGGAAGACTTAGGTCGCTTCTATGCTCAGCGGACAATCCTCAAGCAAGAGGTTGTTCCAGAGAGCATTGCCGATGCAGTGTCGGTTTTGACCGGGAGTGATTTGAGACTGACCACCGGTGCTCATATCCCCGTTGACTCTGGGGTGGCGGCAGCTTTTCTGCGATGAGCATCGTCGTTGCTATCGACCTCGGCGCCACGAGTGGCCGAGTCATCGCCGGGCATCTCCAGGGTGGGGTAATCCATCACGAGGTTGTTTCCCGTTTCCCCAATGGGCCGGTGGAGCACGCCGACGGTTTGCACTGGGATGTGACGGGTCTCTTCGAGAACATTCGGCAGGGACTGCGTGAGACCTACGAGCAGCACGACGACGTTGTGTCCATCGGAGTGGATTCGTGGGCTGTGGACTACGGCCTACTTCGTGGGGGAGCTCTTCTCCATGAGCCCTTTCACTATCGGGACGACCGGACAGCGAGGGGTGTCTCAGCGATTCACACTCAGGCTCCCTTTGAGGAGCTCTTTCGCAAGAACGGCCTGCAGTTTTTGCCCTTCAACACGGTGTATCAGCTGGCCGCAGAGCAATGGGAGGGACCCGCAGGATCCGCCGAGCAGTTGCTGTTGATTCCCGACCTCATCAATTTCTGGTTGACGGGGCAGTCCTGGATGGAAGAGACCAATGCGTCGACCACAGGGCTGATCGATATTTCTACGGGGGCACTCAGCGATGAGTTGGTCGGGCTGACGGGAGCTCCTCGGCACCTGTTCGCCCCGCTCATCAAGCCCGGTCAACGGGTGGGCGATGTCTCGCGTACTCTCTCTGCAGAGCTGGGTATCGCCGGGTCGGTGGTTGCGGTTGGGTCTCACGACACGGCCTCCGCCGTTGTGGCGGCTCCGTTGTCGACTGGTGAGAGTGCTTACATCTCCTGTGGCACGTGGGGCTTGGTGGGCTTGGAGTTGGAGAGCGCCATCGTGAGCGATGCTGCGAGAAGCGCAAACTTCACGAATGAGCGCGGTGTCGACGACCGAATTCGGTTCCTCCACAACGTCATGGGGTTGTGGCTTCTCAACGAGTGTGTTCGACACTGGAATGACCACGGCGATTCTCGGAGCGTGGAGGACCTGGTCGCTCAAGCTGAGGATTACGACGGGGTCGTCTCGCTGTTCGATGTCGATGATTCAGTCTTCATGCCCCCGGGGAATATGCCCCAGCGCATCGCAGACTGGTTGGCCCAGCACAATCAGCCAGTTCCCGCGAGTGAGGTCGCTATGGTTGCCTCGATTATTGAGAGCTTGGCGAAGGCGTTTGCCACGACTGTTGCGACGGCAGGTGCTTTGGCGGGAATAACCCCCCGGGACATTTCGTTAGTGGGCGGAGGATCGTTGAATCAGCTGCTCTGTCAGCGTTTAGCCGATTATTCAGGCATCCCTGTCATTGCCGGGCCTGTGGAAGCAACAGCCCTGGGCAATATTCTTATTCAAGCTCGAGCTGCCGGACTCATCGATGGCGACTTGGAGTCGCTGCGAGCGGTCACCGCGGCATCGAGCACCCTACGAACCTTTACTCCCAGACCCGAGAGAGGCATCTTATGACGAAGCGTCGTTTTCCGCGGCCGAAGGAGTTGGCGCCGTTGTTGCGGTTTAAGGGGCCGACGTGGGATGGGAAGAAGCGTCGGTTGGATTCGGCGTTGACGGTGTGGGATTTGCGAGCGATTGCGAAGCGACGGACTCCGAGGGCTCCGTTCGATTATTGTGATGGGGCTGCTGAGGCGGAGTTGTCGTTGGCGAGGGCGAGGCAGGCGTTTGAGGATGTGGAGTTCCAGCCTGCGATTTTGCGGGATGTGTCCGAGGTGTCGACGTCGTGGGAGGTGTTGGGTGCGCCGGTGTCGTTCCCGGTGGGGATAGCTCCGACGGGGTTCACGAGGATGATGCATCACGAGGGTGAGGATGCGGGGGCTTCTGTGGCGGCGGATTGGGGTGTGCCGTTCACGTTGTCGACGATGGGGACTCGCTCAATCGAGCATGTGAAGCAGGTGGCGCCTGGGGGTCGTAACTGGTTCCAGCTGTATATGTGGAAAGACCGGGATCGGTCGATGGAGTTGGTGGATCGGGCGGCGAAAGCCGGGTTTGACACGTTGGTGGTGACCGTGGATGTTCCGGTCGCGGGTGCAAGGTTGCGGGATAAACGCAACGGGTTTTCTATCCCCCCAGCGCTCACGATGGGGACGGTGTTGAATGCTCTGCCAAGACCTTGGTGGTGGTTTGATTTTCTGACCACGG
>JALQXU010000285.1 GCA_023263045.1 Pontimonas sp. | reverse complement strand
CCTACCGGCTTCCCTGTGAAGTTCCTGCAGTCATCGCGCAGGTTTCACCAACCCTGCTAGCCTGAATGCGCAATGGATGATTCGTCGTCTGACACTTCTGAACCCAGTCATAAACCCGGGGGCTCCCACTGGATGGGTGCCCGATGAGTTCAGACCTTCTCCTGTTTTCGGTCGGGGTGCTCTTAGCACTCGGCACGGGAGTTTTCGTGGGCAGCGAGTTCGCTCTGCTCAATCTTGATCGCGCAGATTTGGAGGCTAGACGGGCTAAAGGCGAGAAGGGTTTCTCCATCACCATCTCGGCGCTCAAGCGAACGTCCACGCACCTCTCCAGTGCACAGTTGGGTATCACCCTGACCACCCTGCTCACCGGGTACACGATGGAGCCTGCCATCTCGTCGATGCTGTCGGGTCCACTCGCCGATGCCGGGGTTCCGGACGACTTCGTCCGGCCGATAGGTGGCGTGCTGGGTATTTTGCTCGCGACCTTCATCTCCATGATT
>JALQXU010000284.1 GCA_023263045.1 Pontimonas sp. | reverse complement strand
TGATGGCGGAAGAGTATGTCGCCAACCCCGTCTTGGTGAAGGCTCTAGACCGCCTGCTGATCTTGCACGAAGACCACGAACAAAACGCGTCCACCTCGACGGTGCGCCTCGTCGGATCTACCGAAGCAAACCTGTTTGCCTCGATTAGTGCCGGTATTAACGCACTATCTGGACCCCTCCACGGCGGCGCCAACGAGTCCGTATTGACGATGCTTGGCGAAATCCGTGACTCGGGTGAAGGCGTCGAGCGATTCGTCGAGCGCGTGAAGAACAAAGAAGACGGCATTCGTCTGATGGGCTTTGGCCACCGCGTGTACAAGAACTACGACCCCCGCGCACGCCTGGTGAAGGAATCAGCAGATGCCGTACTCGCGGACCTCGGGGTGAAAGACGACCTACTTGACATCGCCAAAGAGCTCGAAGCAATTGCGTTGGCGGACGACTACTTTGTGGAGCGCAAGCTCTACCCCAACGTCGACTTCTACACCGGTGTGATCTACA
>JALQXU010000283.1 GCA_023263045.1 Pontimonas sp. | reverse complement strand
GGTTGGCAGCAGCAGCAGCGGCGACGGTAGCAGCAGCAGCAGCACCAGCGACACCAGCTGTGCCAGCAACGCTCGCAACAAGGGCAGCAGCAGCGGCCGCAGCAGCAACAGCAGCTGCAACAGCGGCAGCAGCAGCAGCAGCAACAACTATGGAGGCTCACGCGTGACAGAATTTCAATCTGATCTTTCCAGATCGTGCGGAATGGATCGCGGCAGCAGCAGCAGCAGTTGCGGCAGCAGCAGCAGCAGCAGCAATAGTGGCAGCAGCAGCTACAACAGCAGCACTAGCAGCAGCAGCAGCGGTAGCAGCAGCGGCGCCAGCAACAGTAGCAGCAGCGGCGGTAACAGCAGCAGCAGCCACAACAGCGGCAGCAGCAGCAGCAGCAACATCGAGGACAGCAAGGCCGTTGCCGACAACGACGACTGCTGTCCCGTGGTGCGCCGCATCATCGCCGACGCTTCCCACCTCGAGGCGATGGACCTAGGTGACGACCACAGCGA
>JALQXU010000282.1 GCA_023263045.1 Pontimonas sp. | reverse complement strand
GACCAAATTCCACTGCCCGACCTACCAGCGGGCAAGTACCAGATGTTGTTCGGTGCATGGCCTGCCACCACGGTGTCCAACAGTATTGCCCTCGGCGTTGCCTTCACGATTGGCACTGATGGAACCTTCACCGCCATTGGACCAATCTGCGTGTCCTGTCTTCCGGCCCTTCCGAACCTTTTGCCGCTGGCATTCTGACCCTCCGCCGACGAAGGTCCGAGGAAAGAGTGCGTCGGGCCGGGTTCAACCGATCTTGGTCCGCCGTGGTCTGGGCGGGGCATGACTCCAGTAAGTTGCTGCGTTTTCTAACGACCGCGAACCAGCCCTAACCCCGTTCCGAAATCTGGGGGTCAAGGGGTCGCAGGTTCAAATCCTGTCAGCCCGACTGGGAAGTAGAGGCATCACAAGAGCCAAGAATGGGTGCTACCCCAGTTGTGTTCCCCGTAAGTCATTTTCTTGATGACTGCTACCTTCAGTTATGAGAAAAACTTTTGGTAGTGCG
>JALQXU010000281.1 GCA_023263045.1 Pontimonas sp. | reverse complement strand
CACCGACGTGCTCGATGGGCGTGATGCCGAGCTCGCGCTCGCGCATCACCGTGTAGAGGCGGGCGATGTCCTTGCGGACAGCGCGCAGGCGCCCGTGGTTTTCGAGCTGCCCGGTGGCGCCCTGGAAGCGCAGGTTGAACAGCTCCTCCTTGGACTCGCGCAGGCGCGTGACGAGCTCCTCGTCGGTCAGGCCGCGGAACTCCTGGGATGACGTACCGGCAGCCATCAGACCTCCACCGTGTCGGAGCGACGCACGATGCGGCACTTCATGGGCAGCTTGTGCATGGCACGCGTGAGGGCCTGGATGGCGACCTTCTCGTTGGGGTACGAGAGCTCGAACATCACGCGGCCCGGCTTGACGTTGGCGACCCACCACTCGGGAGAACCCTTGCCCGAGCCCATGCGGGTCTCGGCAGGCTTCTTGGTCAGCGGGCGGTCGGGGAAGATCGTGATCCAGACCTTGCCGCCGCGGCGAATGTGCCGGGTGATGGCGATACGCGCCGCC
>JALQXU010000280.1 GCA_023263045.1 Pontimonas sp. | reverse complement strand
AGTCTTTATCCCGGGGCGAATGGAGCGGGTGTCAGGTTCACGAGGACCTCAGGTCTATGTGGACGCCGGACGAAGTGCGGATGCATACGAGCAGACTCTCTCGGCTCTGAGGACATCAACCTCTGGCTCGCTCATCATGGTCTGTGGAACCTCTGGGAACCGAGACGCGACGAAGCGTCCCATCATGGGTCGCACCGCAGCTGAACATGCCGATGTTGTGATCATCACCGATGACGACCCCCGTCGGGAGGATCCGACCGTGATTCGCGAGGGACTCCTCGAGGGCGCGCGCGCTGTCCACGGGGTTCCAGTGCACGAAATCCCCGACCCCAGTGAGGCCATCCGTTTCGCCGTGTCTCTCGCCCAGGAGGGCGACACGATCCTGTGGAGCGGACCGGGCTCTCAGGATTATCGCGACATCGGAGGGGTCAAAATCCCTTACTCGGCGCGCGAACAAGCTCGACAGGCTCTCCAGGATGCAGGGTGGGGCAAGACATCATGAGTGC
>JALQXU010000027.1 GCA_023263045.1 Pontimonas sp. | reverse complement strand
GAAGATCACGGGCCTCCAGCAACGCGACATCATCGGGGTCAACAAACTCACCTTGCGGGAGCAACCCCACGATTTTCATATCCAAGAGGGTGGCCGCGACCACAAGGAATTCACTGGCCGCATCGAGTCCGGCGACACCCTCAAGGTGTTTCACATACGACAAGAACTCGTCGGTGACTTCACCCAACGACACCTCGGTGATGTCGAGTTCACGCTTACTAATCAGGCGGAGCAATAAATCGAAAGGGCCATCAAAATTGGCGAGAGATACCTGAAAACCATCTCCCACCGCGGCGCCCTCCACCTCGGGAAGGTCCACCGTACTAGGCGATGGAACCACGGGCGATGAGCTCTCGTGCCAGCTGACGGTAGGTCTTAGCGCTGGCGTGATTGGGGGCAAACTCCGTGATGGGGACACCGGCAACAGAGGCATCTGGGAACTTCACTGTCTTACCAATAACGGTGTCCATGACTGTGTCACCGAACGCTTCCACGACGCGTTCCATCACTTCTTTAGCGTGGAGGGTCCGTGCATCAAACATGGTGGCGATGATGCCATCGACGCGGATCGACGGGTTGAGGCGTTCGCGCACCTTATCGATGGTGTCAATCAGGAGAGCGACACCTCGCAACGCGAAATACTCGGTTTCGAGCGGAATGAGCACACCGTGAGCGGCAGTCAAAGCGTTGACCGTGAGCAGACCCAACGACGGCTGGCAATCGATCAAGACCACGTCATAGTCATCGAGCACTGGTTTGAGGACCCGAGCAAGAATCTGTTCCCTGGCGACCTCATTGACCAGGTGGACCTCGGCAGCAGAAAGATCAATGTTGGCGGGAATGACATGGATGCCAGCGACTTTGGTGGGCTGGATCGCCTTGCGAACGTCTTTTTCTCTCCCGATAAGGAGGTCATAAATGGTGGTGGTGTCGTGAGTGTTGACTCCCAGGCCTGCCGACAGTGCGCCCTGCGGGTCAAAATCCACCATCAAGACGGTGCGGCCGTACTCTGCTAACGCCCCACCCAAGCTGATCGTGGTCGTGGTTTTCCCCACACCACCTTTTTGATTACACAGCGCAATCACGCGGGCTGGACCGTGTGACTTGAGAGCCGGAGGCTCCGGAAATTCGCGGAAGGGACGCCCTGTCGGGGCTACCTTCACCGCTGATTTGGCCATGTCGAAAGTCTATAGCGAAGCGCTATCGGGCGCGGGGATGAGAGGTTTGGTACACCTCGCGGAGGGTATCAATCGTGACTTTGGTATAAATCTGCGTCGTCGACACCGAGGAGTGACCGAGCAGCTCCTGCACCACCCGAATATCGGCCCCGCCAGCGAGAACATGGGTCGCAAACGAGTGGCGGAGCGTATGGGGAGACAAGGCTTGAGTGAGGTGTGCTCGTTCTGCTGCCCTTTGCAAAATCAGCCAGGCGTTTTGTCGAGACAGTGCACCTCCTCGATTGCCGACAAACACCATGGGCGTGGGTTTGCCCCGGCCCGACACGAGTGAGGGTCTGGACCTGGTGAGGTACGCATCGAGGGCAGTCCTCGCGTAACTCCCGACAGGAACAATGCGCTCTTTGTTTCCTTTTCCCCGCACCCGGAGTGCTTCCCGACAGCGCAGATCTTCACCGAGCACATCATCGACGGTCAAGGACAGCGCCTCTGAGATTCGAGCACCCGTCGCGTAAAGGAATTCCAGAAGCGCTCGATCTCTGAGCGCTGGCGGGTCATCACCGACCACGGTCTCGAGCAAGGTGTTGACCTCCGACACGCTGAGTGCTTTGGGGAGTCGAGCGGGCAATGCTGGAGGAGCAACACTGCTCGTCACGTCATCGGCAACGACCTTTTCCTCCACTAAATACCGGTGGAAGTTCTTGATACTCGAGAGTTTGCGCGCCACTGTTGTTGCGGCACTGTCAAGACCGTGAACAAAGGCCTCAACGTGGGAGGATTCGATTCCCTCAGGCTTCTCGATTCCTTTGGCTTGGAGGTAGTTCAGGTAGGCCTGAAGGTCTCTGGTGTAGGCAGCAATCGTGTTGCGCGATCGGCCACGCTCTAAGGTGAGATAGCGCACGTAGTGCTCGAGATACCTCTCGAGTTCGCTTCGGGGCTTTCCCCCTGACTCACTACTGCCGATGGACATAGGCCGCCAGGAGCGCTGTCACAGCGATTTGATTGCGGATTTTTCCCGTGACTGCTGCCTCAACTGCATCGCGCAACGGGACGAAACGCATTTCCAGGTCTGCTTCCTCCCCGGTGCGAACATAATCATGCTCTACCGGCCGAAGGCCCGTAGCGATGTAAATATGGATGAACTCGTTCGAGCCCCCAGGGGTGGTATTCAGTGTGGTCAAAAATTCCCAGTTCTCTGCTTCTAGGTCCGCTTCTTCGGCGAGCTCCCGCTTTCCACAGACCAGAGGGTCTTCACCGGGGATATCGAGTAGACCCGCGGGAATCTCCCAGTTCACCGACCGAATGGAGTGCCGGTACTGGCGGATCATCATCACCTCGTCGCTTTCGTTCAGAGCAACAATGGCTACAGCACCCGTGTGATCGACGAAATCTCTGCTCAACACCTCATTGTTGTAAGGGAAAGTTTCTCGGACCACATTCCAAATCGCACCCTCATAGACCGTCTCTCTCGAGGAAACGGGAATCGACAGCGACTCGTCTTCAGGTATGAAGCGAGCGGACATCAGCTCGCCTGATCAGTAACCGCAAACAATGCCGACGAGTTGTGTCGCTCGAGCGCCGCGGCGACCAATCCCGAGAAGAGAGGGTGTGCCCTATTGGGCCTGGAGCGCAGTTCCGGGTGAGCTTGGGTGGAAACATAGAAAGGGTGAACGTCGCGCGGAAGCTCCACGAACTCCACCAGGCTGTTATCGGGAGAGGTTCCCGAGAAGACCATCCCTGCCTTTTCGAGCGTGTCCCGATACGCATTATTGACCTCATAGCGATGACGATGCCTCTCCGTCACGGAAGGTGAGGCATAAAGTTCGCGCACGATACTGCCATCCTTGAGGGCAGCCTCGTATAGGCCGAGACGCATCGTTCCGCCCATGTCACCCTGCCCGGAGACGATATCGACCTGCTCCGCCATGGTGGCAATAACCGGGTGCTTCGCTTCCGGGTCGAACTCCGTGCTGGAGGCTCCCTCGAGGCCCGCCATACTTCGGGAGTATTCGATCACCATGCACTGAAGGCCCAGACACAAACCCAGTGTGGGTATCGAATTTTCTCGGGCGTAGCGCAGGGCACCGAGCTTTCCCTCGATACCGCGAATGCCGAATCCACCGGGGACACAGACTCCGTCCACATCGGAGAGGGCCCGCTCTGCGCCAGCGGGAGTCTCGCACTCATCACTGGCGACCCACTTGAGCTCGACCGCAGTCTGATGAGCGAAACCACCCGAGCGAATCGCTTCACTCACGGAGAGGTAAGCATCGGGCAGGTCTATGTATTTACCCACGACCGCAATCGTGACGGTGTGTCGAGGGTGATGAACCGCGTCGAGGAGGTCCTTCCAGCCATCCCACACCATCTCCCCCGCGGAGAGACCGAGGTGGTCAATGATGTAGTCATCGAGATCTTGACTGTGCAACAGAGCGGGAATGTCGTAAATGCTGCCGACATCTACCGCATTCACCACAGCGGCCTCATTGACGTCACACATCAGAGCAATCTTGCGTCGATTCGAGCTCTCCACGGGTCTATCACTGCGTAACACCAGAGCGTCGGGCTGAATACCGATTGACCGGAGCGCGGCTACCGAGTGCTGTGTCGGCTTCGTCTTCTGCTCCCCCGATGCGCCCATGAAAGGAACCAAGGAGACGTGCACGAAGAACACGTTCTCTCGGCCCAGTTCGTGACGCACCTGACGCGCTGCCTCAATGAACGGCTGGCTCTCGATGTCGCCCACGGTCCCACCGATCTCGGTGATGATCACATCGGGTCGGGGTTCTTCGTGCGCTTGAAGACGCATCCGTCGCTTGATTTCATCGGTGATGTGAGGAATTACCTGAACGGTATCCCCCAGGTACTCACCCCGGCGCTCTTTAGCAATCACCTCTTGGTAGACCTGCCCCGTGGTCACGTTCGCAGCGCGAGAGAGGTTGATATCGAGGAATCGCTCGTAGTGGCCGATATCGAGGTCAGTCTCCGCCCCATCGTCGGTAACAAAAACTTCGCCGTGCTGGAACGGATTCATCGTTCCGGGATCAACGTTGAGGTAAGGGTCAAGCTTCTGCATCGCGACACGAAGCCCACGGCCCGACAGGAGATTACCCAGGGAGGCGGCGGTCAGACCTTTGCCGAGAGAGGAGACGACACCCCCGGTCACAAAAATGTGTTTTGTGATGTCCGTTTCGCTCTTTGTCGAGGTGTCCGCCACGGAGTTCAACAGTAACTGATTAACCCGGGTCTTAGCGACGACTCACCGAATGAGTTTTCTCCAGAAGCTCTTTCGCGTGCGACAGCGCGGTGTGAGAGTCCTCCATGCCCCCGAGCATCCGGGCCAGCTCTTTGACCCTGTCGTCACCTTCGAGAACCGTCACACTCGAGGTGGTGACCTGACCGTCGGTGTCTTTCACGACGAGTAGGTGGTTATTGGCATACGCCGCCACCTGGGCTAGGTGGGTCACGACAATAACTTGAGAATTCTGAGCCAATCGATCTAGTCGTCGGCCGATCTCGAGCGCACTCGCGCCACCCACTCCGGCGTCTACTTCGTCGAAAACAAAGGTGGGGACGGGATCACTGCCAGCAATCACTACCTCCAGGGCCAACATCACCCGAGAGAGTTCACCCCCCGAGGCGCCCTTGTTGAGCGGCAACGGGTCGGAGCCCGGATGTGCCTGGAGAAGAAAACTGACCTGGTCCACCCCGTGAGCGGCGAGGTCCTCCGCACTCGTCAGGGAAACATGGAATGAGGCGGTCGGCATAGCCAGAGCGGGGAGCTCCTGAGTCACCTGCTCCGCAAGCGAGCTCGCCGCCTGGTGACGAAGCGCGCTCAACTGGGACGCCAGGGTCCGTGTCTTCTCCAGGACCTCGTCGAGCTCGCGCGCCACCTGGTCGATTGTCGATTCATCTTGATCCAGCTCGAGAAGCCGCAGCGAACCCTTCTGTGCATAATCGAGGACGTCATCGAGGGTGGGGCCGAATTTCCTCATCAAGCCGGTGATGGCAGCCAATCTCTCGTGACTATCCTCCAAGGACAACCCCGTGCCGGTTTCCAAACTGGCAGCGTAACCAGCGAGAGACTGGCTCACTTCCTGAACTTGATAGCTGGCATCTGCAAGTTGATTTCGGACGCTCTCCAAGGATGCGTCCACCCCCACAACCCTCTCGATGGCGCGAAGCGCAGCATCGAGCAGCGTCACGGCGTCTGTGGAATCCAGTCCGCTATCGTCCGAAGCGAGAGCCTGCTTGGCCCCAGCCACTCCGGCTCGTAACTCTTCGGTGTTGGAGAGTTTCGTTATCGCTTCCTTCAGCGACTCGTCTTCCCCCGCCTCTGGAGAGACCGCTTCAATATCGGCAAGTGCCACTCGAAGATCCTCGGCCTCGCGCCGTCGTTGATCAGCCTGAGTGGTCAATTCCTCAAGACGCCTGGCAAGGTCTCGATAGCGATCGAATGACTCCCGATACTCGGTGAGCACCCGATGCAACTCGACTCCCGCAAAGCGATCGAGCGAGTCGCGTTGTGCAACCTCAGACTTGAGTCGTATTTGATCACTCTGACCGTGGATAACGACAAGCTCTTCAGCCAACTCGGACAGAGCCGAGACAGGGACACTGCGCCCACCTACCACTGCACGGGAGCGCCCCTCTGCTTGGACTTCGCGGGAGAGAACCAACTCGTCATCATCGAGAGCAGCCCCCAACTCCTCGGCTCTGTCCTTCACACCGGGTGAGTCCTGGAGGGCAAACCTTCCCTCCACCCAGCTGGAAGACGATCCTGAGCGAACTCGAGCGGCGTCGGCTCTCGCTCCCAAGAGAAGCCCCAGAGCGGTCACCACCATGGTCTTTCCGGCTCCCGTCTCTCCTGTCACCACTGTGAGACCAGGCCCCAAAGGAAGTGTCGCCTGGGAGATGACTCCCAGGTCGGAAATGGTGATGTCGACAATCACAGGGGTCTACTCCCCCGGGCCCCGCCACCCGGTGACGGGCAAAGAGAACTTATTAACGAGGCGGTCCGTAAAGGGGCCGGGATGCAATCTCGCCAATCGAATCGGATGTGGGCTTCTCGTTGCCTGGACACGGGAACCCGGGCGAATCTCCACACTTCGTCTCCCATCGCACCACAACACGGCATGGGCAGAGGAGCGTTCAAGAAGCTCCACCACCATCACCGAGTCGGGCCCCACCACGAGAGGTCGGGCAAAGAGCGCATGAGCTGATAGGGGCACCATGAGGAGCGCCTCCACTCCTGGCCACACGATCGGGCCTCCAGCGGAGAACGAGTACGCGGTAGAACCGGTCGGAGTGGACATCACGACTCCGTCGGCTCCAAACGCGGAAATGGGGCGACCATCCACCTCGAGAGCCACCTCAATCATGCGCGCTCGTGACGCTTTTTCGAGGGTCGCCTCGTTGAGCGCAAAACTCCGGAACACTTCCTCGCCACCGTGAGTGACAGCAACATCGAGAACGAGCCGCTCATCAACGTCGTATTCACCCCCGAGGGCCTGCTGCACAGTCCACGAGAGGTCATCTTTTTCGCTCTCGGCCAGGAACCCCACGTGACCGTGATTGATTCCCAACAAGGGTGCACTCGAACCCCGGGTTAACTCCGCGGCTCCCAGAATCGTTCCATCGCCGCCCAACACGATGGTCAGTTCCACCTCCGCCAGCGCAACATCCTCTCCCAGCAAAAGAAGCTCACCGTCAAAGTGGGAGCGAAATTCTGGAGCCTGATGGGGCGCAACAACAGGCGTGAGGCCGGCACCCGAGAGCTGATCACACACTGTAATGGCAGCGCGCAGAGCATCCTCACGACCGGTGTGGGCCACGACGAGCATGTGCCGTTTCGCTGACATCAGGATCTCCAGCCTATGAATGAGCCAGTTGGTGAATCTGTTCTGACCATTGTGACGGATTACGCCCGTGAGTGGGACTCAGCCAGCACAGATACTCCCTATTTCCAGCCTCCCCGGAGATCGGCGAACCAATGATTCCCCTCGCACGAAGGCCAAGACTCTCGGCGTTGTCCAAGACAGATTGGATGGCTCCAGCGCGCAAATCAGGTTCGCGAACAATCCCGTCTTTGACTCCCCCTCTTCCAACCTCGAATTGCGGCTTGATCAAGACAAGCCAGTCACACAGCCCAACAGCAGTGGTCACCGCAGGAAGCACCTGGGAGAGCGAGATAAAGCTCACATCACACGTGATGAGCGTGGGCACCTCCCCGATTTCGCGCGACCACCACGGGCCGGTGAGCTCTCGAACATTGAAACCCTCGACGACCGAAACCCGAGGGTCTTCTCTCACCGAAGGGTGTAATTGATCCCTTCCGACATCAAGAGCGATGACGCGACGTGCACCGTTTTCGAGAAGAACTTGGGTGAATCCGCCTGTTGACGCTCCGACATCCAAGCTAACGCGGTCCCGGACACCGATATCCCACTCCTCCAGGGCGGCACGGAGTTTGAGCGCACCTCGCCCTACGTATTCGGGGTCTCCTGCCACGTGAATCACCGCATCATGGGAGACATCGTGAGAGACCTTCGTCACCACAACACCGTCCACGGTGACATCGCCCGAGCGAATCCGACGCTGAGCCTTCGTTCGCGAGTCCACAAGACCCCGCTGAACGAGCGCGTGATCAAGTCGCACGAGAAGCGTTACTCGGATTCGGGCTGATCGAGCATGTCTTTCACCTCGTCATACAGAGCACCCAACGCATCCGCACGATCGGCGAGGGGAAGATTACGGAGCGCATCGAGGCGCTCTTCCCACTGTGTGGAATCCATACTCACCCTCACGAATATATCTGCGGATCGACGTCGAGCCCGAAAATCTTCAAACCTGAGTCGTGAATGATGGTCGCTCCCGCACGAATGAGGTCAATTTTTCGGCCGGGCCTGGCAACCCTGATCACGTGACCTTTCCGGCGAACGACGGCTCGACCGACCTCCACAGTTAGAACACCGTCGGAGTCCTCGGACCGGATTATTTCCGGATAGGGCTTATGCAGATCTCGCAAGTCCTCCAACACATAAGTGGGTCGCTGCGACTCTTCACTGGCCAACAAAGTTTTGGGGGTATCGATACCGGTCAGCACCAGTGCCGAGCGGATTCCGGCGCGATTGGCTCCCAGAATGTCGGTGTCAAGGCGGTCACCAATCATCAGGGCATCACCGATTGGACCAAAGCGCTCCAGGGCGACATCAAAGATTTCTTTCTCCGGCTTGCCGGCAAAAGTTGCGAGCCTCCCCACAGCCAGGTGGACAGCCGACACCAACGCACCATTTCCTGGTGCAACTCCACCCTCCACAGGGATAGACCAATCCGTGTTAGTCGCAACCCACGGAATCTCGGGGCGACGCTGCAATGCGAAGGATGCCTGCGCTAAATCACTCCAGCCCACTTCGGGCGAAAAACCTTGAATGACAGCATCTGGAGAATCGTCTGCCACGCGCGTGATGCGAAAACCTGCCCTCTCCACCTCGCTACTGAGTCCAGGACCGCCGACGACAAGAACAAGAGAACCCGCCGGAACCAGTCGAGAGAGCACCCTCAGGGCAGCCTGTGGTGAGGTCACGACGTCATCGGCGGTCGCGGGGAGTCCCAGCTGGGTGATTTGCTCGGCAACCGAGGCGGGAGTTCGAGACGCATTGTTGGTGATGTAGCCCACCTGTGCGCCTTTACCTGCCTTACGCACAGACTCCACAGCATGCGGAATCGGACGTTGCCCCTGATAAAGCACGCCATCGAGATCCGCCAGCACCAGATCGACGCCGGTCAGAGGTGTTCCCTTAGGCACCCTCATCCTCCAGAGGCATCTCGACGACGACGATGTCCTCGTCCCCATCATCCTGAGCCGACTCCAGTGCTTCAGCGGCTCGATTCGCGAGGTCGCCCCACCGCTCGGCCTCTGCTTCTTTGCCCATCAGGCTGAGGATCGTGGCATAGGAGTCGAATAGAGCGGGTGAGAACGAGTAGGCAACATCAGGGTTGAGTTGGGGAATCTCCAATTCACTCAGGGCCAGCTCGAGTTGGCCCAAATCCAGACGGGCGCCCGACCGGGCAATAGCCAGCTCAACAGCGATGGGGGGAGCCAACTGCGTTCGATTCACTTCGCCGGCTAATTCGAGGGCTTTCTCGGGACGACCAAGCCCCCTCTCGCAATCGACCATCATGGGGACCTGATCATTACTTCCCGACAACCTGCGATAGGTCCGAAGCTCCCTCAAAGCCAGGGCAAAATCTCCCACCAAATACGCGGTGATTCCCACCGTCTCCCGGACGACAGGTATGCGTCCTGCCCGTCTCGAGGCAGCTAGTGCGTGTTTGTGGGCGCGCTCAGGGTCATCATCCACCACACGGGAGGCCATCACCAGGTGTCCTGCAACCCATTCGGCGTTCTCCTTCGTGAGGGCTTTGAGCTCTCGCCAGGCGGAGCGATCCAGTTCACCAGGCGTCACATCTGCGTCAACAGGAGGGTCATCGTGACGGGGCGGAGGAGTGAGTTCCTGGTCTCGAGGGGGACGCGGGCTCCTGCGTTTCTCGAAAGGTTGACCCGTAGAACCGGGTCGACCACGGCGCTCCCCATCCCGAGGTCTGGACGACCTCGATCTCTCCGACCGCGCACCATCGGCACCCGCAGGGCGTCGCCCACCGGGCTTCCGGGGTCGACGATCTCCTGAGGATGGTCTTGAGTTCTCTGTCATCACGGTGTCCTAATTAACGCAAAATGGCCACCCTTGCGGGTGGCCATTTCACAAAGAAGTCCGGCGGTGTCCTACTCTCCCACGAGGTCCCCCTCGCAGTACCATCGGCGCTGAAGGTCTTAGCTTCCGGGTTCGGAATGTAACCGGGCGTTTCCCCTTCGCTATGGCCGCCGAAACACTATTGATTTATCAGTCTGAGGGCAACCCAATGGTTGCCGATCGGTTCTCGACCGTAAATCGAGAACCACAAAGTGGACGCGAGCACCACTCATGTGGTGTCAAGTTATCGGCTTATTAGTACCGGTCAGCTGCATGGGTCGTTAGTCCCCACTTCCACATCCGGCCTATCAACCCAGTCGTCTACTGGGAGCCTCTCGCCCCGAAGGGCATGGAAATCTCATCTTGAGGCCGGCTTCCCGCTTAGATG
Source organism: Pontimonas sp. (assembly GCA_023263045.1). Lineage (GTDB taxonomy): Bacteria > Actinomycetota > Actinomycetes > Actinomycetales > Microbacteriaceae > Pontimonas. The sequence goes on along the minus strand of JALQXU010000027.1, from coordinate 9 downwards.
CTTTCAGCG
>JALQXU010000279.1 GCA_023263045.1 Pontimonas sp. | reverse complement strand
ACTTCAAAGAAACTGGCCGGAATTCGGTGGTAAATCAACGATTTTTGGGGAAATTTCCGGGAAAAGCATCATTTCAAAAATTCCCTTTTTCCCGCTCCAAAACGGAAAATTTCAAAGTTTAGGTGGGATTTTAGGCTAACCCTAGTCGTCAATTCTTACATTTTTTACTGTCGTCCTGCTGCTGCTTGCTGCTTGCTGCTGCTGCTGCTGCTGCTCATTCATCGATCATCGATCGTCGATCATTCACGAAGGTATAATATATCGTTTTGATATTTCCCTTCTCACGCTTTTGATTGCCAACATGAGTTTGTCGAAACTGTACGCGGAGTTCATGAAGAGCTTTGCCGCAGCCCATGGAAACGGTACGAAAGCAGAGATCCAGAAAAAAGGTAATGATGCTTGGAACCTGTTGAAAGACGGAAACAAAACAAACACTCCTGAACTCGAAGAGTCGGTGAATTCTAAGATTCGGTTTTTCAAGGCACTTGCGGCAGCCAACAAAAATAAAC
>JALQXU010000278.1 GCA_023263045.1 Pontimonas sp. | reverse complement strand
AGTGAGCGGACCGGCGCGGCGCGGAGCGTGCGTCGCGAACCACTCAAGCCACCCAGGGTTCGGGGCGGTCGCGACCGGCAAGACGGGCGGGTCCGACCGGTCTGTCTGAGCAGGCCTGACCGAAGCAGGCTGGCCTGGCTGGATCTGAACTGACGGGATCGGAGCTGGCTGCGTCGGAGCCGACGGGATCGGAGCCGACGAGATCGGCGACACGCGGGCCTCGAATCGAGCCGAAGAGATCGATGACCGAACCGAATGCACGGATCGCGCGGACGAGTTCGAGCCGCGCGCACGTCGTGCCTGCGCCAGTCTCTCGAGAGCTTCACACTCTTCGCGCCTGGCGCGCGCGGTCTCCACCTCAGCCTCCAGGACCTCCAAGTCATCGGACTCGGAATCCACGTGCTGGATGGTGTCGGACCGCTGCTCATCTTCTTCTTCAGGTACGGAAATGATTTCGGACACGAGTGCGACATCAGGATTGCGATCAGAAGAAATCGTCTGCGCAGACTCAG
>JALQXU010000277.1 GCA_023263045.1 Pontimonas sp. | reverse complement strand
ATTTGAGTGCAGCCCCGAGGCCTGAAGGCCCAACACAACATCGCCGACCTGAACTCTCTCAGCTCCCAAGATCTTGCTCTTCTCGACAACGCCGGTGGCAGCTCCCGCCACGTCGTATTCGTCTTCGCGCAGTAGCCCAGGGTGCTCAGCGGTCTCGCCACCAACCAGCGCCACATCAACTTCCTTGCAGGCATTTGCAATGCCGCGCACGATATCCGCAATGCGGTTTGGTTCCAATTTTCCGCAGGCGATGTAATCGGTCATAAAAAGGCTCTTGGCGCCAGAAACCACGATGTCATCAACCACCATGCCAACCAGGTCCTGACCAATGGTGTCGTGCTTATCGATGGCCTGAGCAATCGCCACCTTGGTGCCAACGCCATCAGTTGAGGTGGCAAGAATAGGGTGATCGTAGTCCTTCAAGAAACCGGCATCGATCATGCCCGCGAAGCCGCCGACACCACCAAGGACCATCGAGTTGTGGGTGGCGGAGACGGCCTGCTTCATTAGCTCGAC
>JALQXU010000276.1 GCA_023263045.1 Pontimonas sp. | reverse complement strand
GCATTCGCGATTTCCTGCAGGAGCCGCATTCACGATTTCCCGCCGGAGCCGCGCGTGCAACTTCCCGCAGGAGCCGCAATCGCGATTTCCCGCAGGAGCCGCATGCGCAATTTCCTGAAATCGCAAATGCGGCTCCCACGGCTCGTGCGCGAAATTGCGAATGCGGCTCCTGCGGCTCCTGCAGGAGTCAGGATTCCGATTCGCGATTTTTGGATTTTTGGATTTCTTTTGCTCACCAACCCTGCCCCTCGATGAGTTTCGACCAGAAACTTTGTGGGTTTGTAGATTATCACTAGGGCTATCTACCATAAAAGTTTGGGTGATGTCCCGTCTATGCTGATGGAGATATGCCGAGTTGTCCCAAAGTGGTCGCCCACCCCAGTACCCCCCCCCCCCTGGCCGGGCTTAACTTTTCCGGATTTTCGGGATTTTTCAGACTTTTTTGCCCACCGACCCTGCCCCTTGGTGAGTTTTGACCCGGGGCCTTGTTAAGGGCCTCTCCCCTGCGCGCCCACG
>JALQXU010000275.1 GCA_023263045.1 Pontimonas sp. | reverse complement strand
TCGCTGGGGTGTATCACCCAAGCGATACCGAGGCCATCCACCACACGGTCGCTTTCGACCTTCTCGGACCGGTGGAGTAGACGATGCCGAAAGTTCCCACCCGCGTCGACGACCTCTTTGTCGACTCCTACGGGGTCACCATTCACTACCACCGCTGGCCGGTGAAGAACGCGAAAGGAATTATCCAACTCGCGCACGGACTCGGCGAGCACGCGATGCGTTACGAACTCCTCGTCGCCGACCTCGCCGCTGCCGGTTGGGAGGTGTGGGCAAATGAGCATCGAGGCCACGGCCCCACCGGAGTCGAACAGTGGCAGGGTGACTTCAGTCGACTGGGTCGCCTCGGTCCTGGTGGCCTTCGCGCGACGATTCACAACCTCACCGAGTTTCGTGAGCTGATCGCCACAAACCACTCTGACCTGCCCGTTGTGTTTCTTGGACACAGTTGGGGGTCACTAATGGGGCAGATACTCCTCAATCAAGGGTTTGACCAGCACATCGATGGCATCGTGCTGACCG
>JALQXU010000274.1 GCA_023263045.1 Pontimonas sp. | reverse complement strand
GAGGAGACGCAAGAGGGGAGGAAGAAAGTCAGGAATGTCTCTCGAGAGCTGGCGGAAATTTCTCGCCGAGACGGAGAGGTCCTCGGGTCTCGCGACCCGATCGACAAACCCCAAAGCAAAAGCTGGGCCCTTCGGGTCTTTCAATACTCCGGCTAAGCGCTCGGAACTCGCATCGGGCCTCCGGTGGAGCTTCGCAGCCCTATCCAGCCACGAGCGAACCAGGGCAACCGAATCATCGGCGAGCGACTGTGCGAGAGCGATTCCGCTGAGGCCTTTATCTTTCGAGGTCTTTTGTGCGGTCGCAGAAGGCATAGGGAGCATGCTACGCCTCGAGTCTGGTGAATGCATCCCGGGAGCATCGATGGGCAGGGAGTCGGTTATGCCTGCCTAGACTGTGGTCCTATGAGCCCATCACATGCCGACGTTGTCATCGTTGGCGGTGGCCATAACGGGCTGACGGCGGCTGCATATCTCGCACAGGCAGGCCTGTCGGTCACGGTGTTGGAGAGACTCGACGAGTGG
>JALQXU010000273.1:289-523 GCA_023263045.1 Pontimonas sp. | reverse complement strand
CACCACGCCCCCCACCCACGGCATGTGGCGATAGACATAAGCGTGGGCTGCGGTGTCTGAGGAAGGACTGCGGTCACTGCCCGCAGTTCCTTCAATGACATTGCCATCTAGATCACAGACAATCATGTTGTCGGGGGTGAGGTCGTCGTAGGCCACACCCGATGGTTTGATCACCATGTAGTCAGTGCCAGGAACACGGCCCGAGACGTTTCCCCCGGTCCAAATCACTAAGCC
>JALQXU010000273.1:0-279 GCA_023263045.1 Pontimonas sp. | reverse complement strand
AAGATCACACACCTGCTTGCGCATCGCGATGATGTCTGCGTTTTTATCAAGTTCGTGACTCACGAGTGTGCTCCCGTTGTTATCTGACGCGGGTGCCCCTGGAGGGACTCGAACCCCCAACCCTTTCCTTAGGACGGAACTGCTCTTCCATTGAGCTACAGAGGCCAGGTGCCCAAGTCTACCGAGGCCAATAGCGCTAGCGTGGGGCGGGTGAGGATTTATCTGACCACCCTGGGCTCCAGGGGAGACCACGAGCCATTTCGCGCTCTCGCCCATGAA
>JALQXU010000272.1 GCA_023263045.1 Pontimonas sp. | reverse complement strand
CATGAAATCATCAACCAGCTCGGTCCTAGTATGAAGTCTTGATAGGGGCAGGGATAGGGGCACCAAGCTGGTTTGCCAGCCTTGCTTTCACAACCTTTATTAGGTCGAGAAGCATTTTCGCGCAAGCAGCAGCAGCGGCGGCGAGCAGCATAGACAGACCGACTGGTTGGCTGACAGGTTGACTGATTGACCGGCTAACGGCCAGACTGACGGTGACTGACTGTACCGCAGAATAGGCCTACATAGCCCTATATGGCCCTGTAGGGCCCCATATGGCCTCCGTGCTACCCCATATGGCCTACATGGCCCATACAGCCAATATAGGCCCATATGACCACCGTGAGTCTGTGTGGCCCCACATGGCCTCCACAGGGCCCCATAGGGCCCGCAAAGCCTGGGATGGCCCTGTATGGCCAACACAGCCTATGTGGCCTGACCTACACCCCCACCCCCCAAGGGCTGGAGGGAAAAAGGGGCTGGGGGGTACAGGGCCGGGGACAGCCACATGCGTGCCCCACAGGTAGG
>JALQXU010000271.1 GCA_023263045.1 Pontimonas sp. | reverse complement strand
GGGAACTCGTCGAAGTGGAGCCCGTGACGTGGGAAAAGGTTCGATACGAATACGACCCTGGATCCAAAGAGGTCAGCAGCGAGGTCATTGCCGAGTTCACTCAGTTCCCGCTACGGCTCGCCTGGGCGGTCACGATCCATAAAGCCCAGGGCAAGACCCTCGACGAAGCCATCATCGACTTGGGCCCGCGCGCCTTCGCCGCCGGACAGACCTATGTCGCGTTTTCGCGGCTCACCAGCCTCGACGGTCTCCACTTAGCACGACCGCTTCGACCCTCAGACGTCATCGTCGACCCCGACGTGAAGAGGTTCTTTGAGACGGCCTCGAGCGAGTCGGCGTCACTGTGGTGATCTGGAGCGAGTGACGGGAATCGAACCCGCGCCGTCAGCTTGGGAAGCTGAAGTTCTACCATTGAACTACACTCGCGCGAGCCCCAGAGGGCCTGATAAGCCGATTCTACTAGGCTGGTTTTGTGCTGCTGAGTGACCGCGATATCCGGGCTGAAATCAACGATCAACGTATTGTGT
>JALQXU010000270.1:264-528 GCA_023263045.1 Pontimonas sp. | reverse complement strand
GTTCGAATCCCTTCTTCTCCTGAATTTTTAAGTGGACACTAATTGGGTAAATAATTAATCTATTTCTGGCGGGCGTCGCCAAGTGGTAAGGCAAAGGACTGTGACTCCTTCATTCGCGGGTTCAAGTCCCGTCGTTCGCCCATAGGATTTTTAGGCTCTGTAGCTCAGTGGTAGAGCAGGGGATTCATAAGCCCTTTGTCACAGGTTCAAATCCCGTCAGAGCCAAATAAATTGTACTAGCGTCCTTAGTTCAGTTGGTAGAAC
>JALQXU010000270.1:0-254 GCA_023263045.1 Pontimonas sp. | reverse complement strand
TTTTGTGGCTGGAAGATATTCAGTGTGCCCCCATCGTATAGTGGCCTAATACACATCCCTTTCACGGATGCAACAGGGATTCGAATTCCCTTGGGGGTAGTCAACGATATTTTGAGCGGGTGTAGCTCAGTTGGTAGAGCGTAGTCCTTCCAAGTCTAATGTCGCGTGTTCGAATCACGTCACCCGCTTTAGTATTTTTATGGTTATAAAATTTCCTCAATGAAGGAGTTATAATAGAAATGTGGTCTGATATA
>JALQXU010000026.1 GCA_023263045.1 Pontimonas sp. | reverse complement strand
AAGCGAAGAAGGGTAGCAACACAGACCCCGTGACATACATGTGGTGAGCCCACACCGTCATCGAGAGGGCAGCAATCGCAATCGTCGCGTAGACCAGCGTCTTGTACCCAAAGATGGGCTTGCGGCTGAAGACGGGGAAAATCTCGGACACGATTCCAAAGAACGGGAGCGCGATGATGTAGACCTCGGGGTGACCAAAGAACCAGAACAGGTGCTGCCACAAAATCGCGCCGCCATTTGCGGCGTCATAGACGTGCGAACCAAACACACGGTCAGATCCGAGCGCCAGCATGGCTGCCGCAAGAACGGGGAAGGCCAGGAGGACCAGAATCGACGTGACCAGGGTGTTCCAGGTGAAAATCGGCATACGCCACATCGTCATACCCGGCACACGCATCGTGATGATGGTCGTAATGAAGTTCACGGCACCGAGAATGGTTCCAAAACCGCTCAAGCCCAGACCGAAGACCCAAAGGTTGCCACCAAGACCCGGTGAGAACGTTTGGCTCGACAGTGGCGTGTAGGCAAACCAACCGAACGACGCGGCCCCCTGAGGGGTGAGGAAGCCCGCGACCGCGATCAAAGACCCGAAGCTAAAGAACCAATACGCCAGCGCGTTTAACCGAGGAAACGCAACATCGGGCGAACCGATCTGCAACGGCATCAACACGTTGGCAAACCCCGCGAACAACGGAGTTGCAAACATCAGCAACATAATCGTGCCGTGCATGGTGAACAGCTGGTTGTACTGCTCCTTCGTTGCCACAATTTCCAGTCCCGGGGCGAACAGCTGAGCCCGGATAACCAAGGCCATAACCCCACCCAGAAGGAAGTAAAGGAAGGAGGTGATCAGGTAGAGGTAACCGATCTTCTTGTGGTCAGTCGTGGTAATCCACTCCACAAAGACATTGCCTTTGCGAGCCACCGTGGCATTGGAGAGACCCTGAGGAGTCTCGGTAACGGAGGGACGGGGAGCTGTCGTGGTCATCTGCTTCTACTCGCTCTCACTAAACGCGCCGGTTCCGGGAAGGTTTTGCAACACACTCGCCTCGGGCCCTAAGCGACCTACGTTGCCTTGGGCTCGAAGCGCTTGAATCTGCTGGTTGTACTCCTGCTCGGAGACAACGTGAACTTCAAAAAGCATCAAAGAGTGGTACTCACCACACAACTCCGCACATTTGCCGCGGAACACGCCCTCCTCCTGCGGAATGAAGTACCAGTAGTTAGTCCTCGCAGGAATCATGTCCTTCTTATAGAGGAAGTCAATAACCCAGAAAGAGTGGATAACGTCTCTGGACTCGATCTTGATTTCAACCTTCTTGTCTACGGGAAGGTAGAGCTTCGGGAGCAGTTCGTTGTCGACTCCCCCACCGGGAAGCTCCTGGCCCTGGATGCCGGAGAGGTAGACATTTTCATTGAGGTAGTTGAAATCCCACGCCCACCGCTTGCCATAAACCTCGATAGACACATCAGGCTCGTCCAACGGTGCCTCAATGATGGTCTGATCACGTGCAGTGAAAGCAAAAAAGCCCAACACCAGAATGAGCGGAACCACGGTGTAGAACGTCTCAATGGGCATGTTGTAGCGCAGCTGGGCGGGAAGGCCGGTTTGACCGCGTCGTCGGCGGTACACCACTGAGGCCCAGATGATGAGCAACCAGGTAATGATGCCCACGATCAGGAGAACGACCCAGGAGACCACCCACAAATCAATCACGCGATCGACCTGGTTCGTTAAGCCACGCTCGGTCGGCAACCACCCCAGGGAACTCTGCGAAGTACAGCCCGCCAGAACAAGGGCCAAAACGGTGAGAAGAGAGGCGCCCTTCAGGCTCCGAGAGAGGGTGTGGCGCACAACAAACCTTTCACCTTGTCCACCAAGCTTGTGACCCCCAGTCTAGGGCATGGGCCCTACCGACAGCTCCCAGACAGGGCGGTCTGGGAGCCTTTTTTCAGGGTTAGGAGAAACTATCGCCGCAGGCGCAACTGCCCTGGGCGTTCGGGTTGTCAATCGTGAAGCCTTGCTTCTGGATTGTGTCCTCAAAGTCCACGGTGGCACCGTCCAGGTAAGGCGAACTCATTTTGTCGACGACAAGCTCGACCCCAGCGAAATCCTTGACCAGATCGTCTTCCATCAGTCGCTCATCGAAGAACAACTGGTAGATCAATCCAGAACAGCCTCCAGGCTGGACCGCCACGCGAAGACGCAAATCATCTCGTCCCTCTTGCTCCAGGAGGTTACGAACCTTTGTGGCCGCCTGGTCGGTCAGCGAAACCCCATGAGTCTGATTGAGCGTGTCGGTCATCGAGCTATCCTTTCGTGCGACCCCAGTGTAGCTCTCGAACCTTCTAGAGAGCTGGAGCTCACCCAGGAGTCGCTGACCAATCTCCGGGTACCCTAGAGCGTTACTTGTTTCAGGTAGGAGAAAGTCACGTGGCACAGGATTCATCGCACGACGAAGGCGCGGAGGCAACTGGCAAGGGTCGCCCGACCCCCCGCCGTCGGGACCGCGAGGCCCAGTTGAAGCGACCGCTGGTGTCGAATAATCGCAAAGAAGCGCGAGCGCGAGTGTCGAAGGAACGCGAACGCGCTCGCCTGGGTCTCGCCAATGGTGAAGAGAAGTTCTTGCCCTTGCGGGACAAGGGACCTCAAAAGAAGTGGGTTCGGGATTATGTGGATGCGCGGTGGAACTTCGGTGAGTTCCTCATCCCCATCATGTTTGCGGTCATCATCGCGACCTTCCTACCCTCACTAGAAGCCCAATTCATCGCGATTGTTGCCCTGTGGGCATTCTTCCTCATTACCATCATCGACGCTTTCGTTGTCGGCGCTGGGGTGCGCAAGGGACTGCGCGCCAAGTACGGCGAAGACAAGGTTGAAGATGGTGTCCGCTGGTATGCGGCTATGCGAGCGCTACAGATGCGTGGATTGCGACTGCCGAAGGCCCAGGTCAAGCGCGGAGAAAAACCGAGCTAACGACGACCACCCATCTCCTCCAGGAGCTTTCTCGCGAAGAAAGGCCCTCGGTAGACGAACCCCGTATACGCCTGAACCAGGGTCGCCCCTTGGTTGAGGAGCGCCTCGACATCGTCGCCGTCGAACACTCCACCGACACTGATGACGCAGTACTCGCGAGGCAGGCTGTGGCGAATAAGCTTCAACACCTCTCTAGATCGGGTCTTGAGGGGAGATCCTGACAAGCCGCCCTCCCCCATTCGCGAAACATCCGAGTGGGCTGTGGTGAGTCCGTCGCGAGAGATCGTCGTGTTTGTCGCAACGATTCCTGCCAATCCGAGGTCACACACCACATCAACGACGTCCTCGATGGCCTCATCGCCTAAGTCCGGCGCAATCTTGACGAGAACTGGAGTGTCCTGAGAGTGGTCGAGGACGGCTCGAAGAATGGGTTCGAGCAGCTCCCGCTCTTGCAAACCCCGAAGGCCAGGAGTATTTGGTGAGCTGACATTAACCACGAGGTAGTCGGCCCATGGTGCCAGCTCCTCGGTACACGCGATGTAGTCATCAATCGCGTTCTCCTGCGGAGTGCTCTTGTTCTTTCCAATGTTCACTCCAATAATCGGGAGCTTCCCCCCTCGCTCGCGCAGAGCCTTCAGTCGACCCGCGACAGCGGTCGCGCCGTCATTGTTGAATCCCATTCGATTGATGAGGGCATCATCAGCTGGAAGTCGAAAAAGCCTCGGTCGCGGATTTCCTGGCTGAGGCAGTGGAGTGACCGTGCCCACTTCAACATGCCCAAAACCCAGGGTGTAAAAACCCCTGATTGCCACAGCGTTCTTATCGAAACCCGCGGCCAGGCCTATCGGTGACTCGAAAGAAAGCCCCAGCGCCTCAACCCGCATCGCCGGCGATAGTGCCTTATCTGAGCGGAAGAAAAGTTGGCCGAGCGCGGTACCCGCAAACCGAACCACCATCATTCCCAGGTGATGGGTGAATTCAGGATCAAGGCGTTTGAGAATCGAAAATACGGCCTCGTACATCACTCGTCTCCGGGCGCCGTCGAACCAGAATCGCGTAAAGCGTCGATAGCGCTCTCAAAATCCTCAAGACTCTCGAAAGCTTGATAAACAGAAGCAAACCGAAGGAAGGCCACCTCGTCGAGTTCACGGAGAGGCTCCAGTATGGCCAAGCCAATTTCATTCGCGTCCACCTGTGATGCACCGGTTTGTCGAATCGTCTCCTCAACACGCTGGGCAAGCTGAGCAAGATCCTGATCGGTGACGGGTCGACCCTGACAGGCCTTCTTCACGCCCGAGGCGATTTTTTCCCGGGAAAAGGGCTCCGTGACACCGCTTCGCTTGATCACGCTCAAGCTGGCTGTCTCCAGCGTGGAAAAACGCCTGCCGCACTCTGGGCACTGTCGTCGACGGCGGATGGACACACCGTCATCGCTCGTTCGGGAATCGATAACACGACTATCCGGGTGTCGGCAGAACGGGCAATACATGGTGGGCTAAGCCTATAGTTCGGTCGGATCCGAGAAGCGGGCGGTGATTGCATCACCGTGCGCAGGGAGGTTTTCCGCCTCAGCCAGGGCGACAATCGCATCCGCTACCTGCCCCAAAGCAGCTTTGTCATATTCCACAACCTGCTGTGAGCGCAGGAACGTCAGCGGTGATAGTCCGGAGGTGAAACGCGCACCCCCCATGGTCGGGAGGACGTGATTGGATCCCGCGAGGTAATCTCCAGCACTGACCGGGGTGTAATCGCCCACAAAGATGGCCCCGGCGTGGCGGATAGCAGCCAGAGTCTCTTCTGTCGATTCCACCATGATTTCGAGGTGCTCGGGCGCTAGCGCATTCGCGACGTCCGTTGCCTTCTCGAGGGTGTCGACCACAAGAATCGCGGATTGCTCACCTGCCAACGCAGTGGTCACACGCTCACGGTGGTTGGTCGTGGAAACCTGTCGCTCCAGGGCTGCCTCCACCCGTTGAGCCAACTCCATTGACGGCGTGACCAGCACGGCAGAGGCCAGTTCATCGTGTTCGGCCTGAGAAATCAGGTCGGCTGCGACAAATTCGGGGTGAGCGGTCTCATCCGCGATGATGCCTATCTCGGTAGGACCGGCCTCAGAATCAATTCCCACTTGACCTGTTACGTGACGCTTCGCCGCGGCGACGAATTGGTTTCCCGGTCCGGTAATCACGGCCACGGGTTCACAACCCAGATCAGGCACTCCCCACGCAAGTAAGGCAATGGCACTAGCGCCACCCACGGCATAGACCTCGGTTATTCCGAGGAGCTCCGCCGCAGCCAAGATCGTGGGGTGTGGAAGCCCTTCAAACTCTTTCTGGGGAGGCGAAACAACGACGATGTCGGGAACTCCCGCGGCCTGAGCAGCCACCACATTCATCACCACGCTGGAGGGATACACCGCTTTGCCGCCAGGAACATATACGCCAGCACGATCGACGGGTACGTAGCGGGTGGTCACGCTCCCGCCCGCGTTATAGGTCGTGGTAGCAGACTGGGGCAGAGCGTCCTCGGAGGCCGCGTGGACGCGTCGAATCGACTCCTCCAAAGCTGATCGGACCTTTTTATCGAGACCCGAGAGAGCAGCTTTCAGGGCCGCAGGACTCACCCGTATCTCCTCGGGAGAAACTCCATCAAATGTCTCGGCGTGGCGCCGCAATGCCACAGAGCCTTCGTTTTTCACTTCGGCCATCAATCCGGCAACAATCGAATCAACGTCGCTGGCCACACTGCGAACCCGGGGAACAAATCCGTGAACGTTCTGAGCGGTGAGAGCAACGCCTCTGAGGTCTTCGATGCGAATCATGGCATCCTCATCGTATCTGGGTGGCGGGAATAATCGCCGGGTCGGCTGACTTAAGATAGACGTGATGACTTCCGCAGATGAACTCCGGCCCTCCGAGGCTTTCCTCGAATCATTCCGTCGCCATGGCGCAGGGATTGCCGTCATTACGTTGCTGAAGAAGGATGGCTCCCCCACGGGTTTTATTGCCACCTCGCTGGCATCGCTATCGGCCAACCCACCTGTCGCGACCTTCAATATGGCTCAGACTGCGAGTTCGTGGTCATCAGTATCGATCGATACTCCCGTGCTCATTCACCTGTTGTCGGTCGACAACGTCGAGCTCGCAAAGAAGATGGCGGGTGAATCGGACCAGCGTTTCGATGGTGATCACTGGGAAGAAGGCCCTGGCGGCCTGCCCCTGCTCACTGGCGTTCACGCCTGGATGTCGGCGACCATCGTCGCTGTCACGGAAGTGGAGTTCAGCGCCATGGTTGCCGCAAGAATCACGGGTGGCTCTCTCGGTGCAGAGTCAACGCCCTTGGTGTACTCGGGTCGGGACTACCGCTCTGTCGCGTCTCTCTAGGCACTCAGGCAGCGAGAACCCAACAAACTCTTCACCTCACCAATGAGGTCCTCGGTAACACTCACAGTTCGTGGGAGCTCAAATACTCGTGCAACCCCTGACTTCACCAGGCGCAACCGGACTGGCGCGTCACCCTCGTGGCGACTCAGCGCCTCATCAAGCGCTGACAAAACTGGGACGGTCGCAACAGATTCCGCCACAGTGAGGGTAAGAGGCTCATCCCGGGTATCGCGAGAAATATCGAGGGGTACCAGCTCGATTGCGTGAAGACCCACACCATCGTCTCGTCGGGACACCCGGCCACGGAGTGACACGACCGAGTCTTCGACCAAGTCGGCCTGGTAATTCTTGTACGTCTTGCCCAAGAACATCACGGACACCTCGCCACCGAAGTCCTCAATCGTGACCTGGGCGTAGGGGTTTCCACTATTTCTCGCGACCCGGTGGTTGACGGCCGTCACAAGACCCGCAATGGTGACGGACTCGCCATCTTCTCGCTCAGAAGCCAACAACTCCGCGATTGTCATCTCGGCTTCGCTCGCCAGAGTGACCTCTAGCCCCGCCAAGGGGTGATCGGAAACATAGAGACCGAGCATGTCTCGCTCGAGGCCCAGTAGTTCTTTCCTCGACCACTCCGGTCGATCAGGAACCAGCTCTGTCGATGGTTCTCCGGCCTCCTCAAAAAGGCTGTCGAAATCGAACCCGACGTCTCCGTGCTCCTCGGCTCGTCTGTCCCTAGAGGCCGACTCCACCACGGACTCATGGATGTCATAGAGGGCTCGTCTGGTGTGACCGAGCCCATCGAAGGCACCACCCTTGATGAGAGATTCGATGGTGCGTTTATTCAGAACCGTGGAGGGCACCTTCTTGATGAAGTCGTGGAACGATTCGAAGGCTCCGCGAGACTCGCGCGCCTCGCGAATGGCCTGCACCACCCCCACCCCGACATTTCTGATGGCAGCCAGGCCAAACCGTATGTCATCACCCACAGCGCTGAAAGTGGCAATCGACTCGTTCACATCGGGCGGGAGAACCTTGATTCCCATGCGCCGACTTTCGTTGAGGTAGATAGCCGACTTGTCTTTCTGATCGCTGACGCTGGTCAAGAGCGCGGCCATATATTCGGCTGGATAGTGAGCTTTGAGGTAGGCCGTCCAGTAGGAAATCATTCCGTACGCAGCGGAGTGGGCCTTATTGAACGCGTAATCCGAGAACGGGACCAGGACCTCCCAGAGCGCCCGAATGGCGTCATCAGAAAAGCCGTTAGAGCGCATACCCTCTCGGAACGCTTCAAATTGAATATCGAGCTCTTCCTTCTTCTTTTTCCCCATCGCACGACGGAGCAGATCGGCTTGAGCCAGCGTGTAGCCGGCGAGTTTCTGGGCTATTTCCATGACCTGTTCTTGATACACAATCAATCCGTAGGTCTCGCCGAGGACCTCCTCGAGAGCCGTAGCAAGCTCCGGGTGCAGGGGGGTGATGTCCTGCTGACCATTTTTTCTCAGTGCGTAGTTGGTGTGGGAATCAGCTCCCATGGGTCCCGGGCGATACAGCGCCAGGACCGCCGAAATATCCTCGAAGCGCTCCGGCTTCAAGAGACGCAGCAAACTCCTCATCGGCCCACCATCGAGTTGGAAGACACCCAGAGTGTCTCCCCGGCTCAACAGGGCATAGGCGGCTTCGTCATCGAGCGAAAGCTCCTCCAGGGCGGGACGGTGCCCTCGGTTGAGCTCGATGTTGTCCAGAGCGTCGTCAATGATGGTGAGGTTTCGAAGCGACAGGAAATCCATTTTGACCAGTCCGAGCGACTCTGACGCTGGGAAGTCGAACTGGGTGACAATTTGACCATCTTGCTCACGGCGCATGATCGGGATGATGTCGAGCAAAGGCTCACTCGACATGATGACCCCTGCGGCGTGAACGCCCCACTGTCTCTTCAGGTTTTCGAGCCCCAGTGCGGTCTCGAACACCTGTTGCGCCTCTGAATCGGTTTCCACGAGCGTCCTGAGATCTCCCGCCTCCCGATAACGCTCGTGCTCTTTGTTGAGGACACCATCGAGCGACATCTCCTTGCCCATGACACCCGGAGGCATGAGTTTCGTGAGCTTCTCCCCCATCCCAAAGGGGAAACCCAAGACTCGCGCTGAATCTTTCAAAGCCTGCTTGGCCTTGATAGTTCCAAACGTCACAATTTGTGCGACCCGATCGTCGCCGTACTTTTCTGTGACGTAGCGGATTACTTCGCCTCGTCGACGCTCGTCAAAATCCACATCGAAGTCGGGCATCGACACGCGATCAGGGTTGAGGAAGCGCTCAAAGATCAGTCCGTGCTCGAGAGGGTCAAGCTCCGTAATTCTCATGGCGTAGGCGGCCATGGAGCCCGCTCCCGAACCTCGCCCGGGACCTACCCGAATGCCGTTCTCCTTCGCCCAGTTAATGAAGTCCGCAACTACCAAGAAATAGCTCGCAAAGCCCATTTGAGAGATCACACCGATTTCGTATTCGGCCTGGGCTTTCACGCGATCGGGCACACCGCCTGGATACCTCGCGGCAAGTCCCCGCTGCACTTCTTTTTCGAAGAAACTGGCCTCGGTCTCGCCCTCGGGAACCGGAAAACGCGGCATGTAGTTGGCAGTCTCGTCAAACGACACCGAGGCTCGCTGCGCGATGAGAAGAGTGTTGTCGCACGCTTCCGGGAAATCAGCAAACAGCTTCCTCATCTGTGCCGCAGACTTCACATAGAACTCGTTGGAATCGAACTTAAACCTCTTCGGATCATCCAAAGTTGACCCTGATTGGACACAGAGCAGGGCAGCGTGAGCTTCCGCATCAGCCGAGGTGGTGTAGTGCAGGTCGTTCGTGGCCAAGAGAGGAATACCCAAGTCCTGGGAAATTCGCACCAGGTCCGACATGACCCGCTTTTCGATTCCTAGGCCGTGATCCATGATCTCGACAAAGTAGTTCTCAGGCCCAAAGATGTCCCGGAATTCGGCAGCAGCTTTCACCGCCTGGTCATACTGACCAAGCCTCAACCGGGTTTGAACCTCTCCACTGGGGCATCCTGTGGTCGCGATAACACCGGAGGCATAGGTCTGGAGTAAGTCTCGGTCCATCCGAGGTTTGAAGTAGTAGCCCTCCAGTGAGGCCAGCGATGACATCCGGAATAGATTGTGCATCCCTTCGGTGTTCTCTGCCAGCAGGGTCAGGTGCGTGTAGGCACCAGCTCCTGACACGTCATCTTCTCCACCTTGACCCCATTTCACTCGTGTTTTCTCTGTTCGGGCCGTTCCCGGTGTGAGGTACGCCTCGATACCGATGATCGGGTTCACGCCAGCAGCGGTGGCTTTCTTCCAAAACTCATACGCTCCGAACATCACCCCGTGATCGGTCATCGCCACCGCGGGCATCTCTTGGCGAGCGACCTCATCGACCAGATCAGAAATCTTGGCTGCACCATCCAGCATCGAATACTCAGTGTGCACGTGAAGATGTGCAAATGAGTCGCTGGATGTGCTCACTCGGGGCTCCTCGAGGGTGGGGAATAACCAGAGTAAACCGGAGTTGGACGAGTGGCGAAAGGCGCCCCGAAGCTCACGCCCTTAAGCGCTCAAGTGCAACATTAAGGTCGTCCGGAAAACCACACTCGACATGCACCGGTTTGCCAGTCACGGGATGGGTGAAGTCCAATTCGCTCGCGTGGAGCCACTGTCGAGTGACGCCCAACCTCTCTGCGAGCGTCGGGTCGGCCCCGTAGAGAGTGTCACCGACGATGGGGTGCCGATGAGCGCTCATGTGGACCCGAATTTGATGAGTGCGACCTGTTTCTAAACTCACCCTCAGTAGCGAGGCTCCGGTGAACGCTTCCAGGGTCTCGTAGTGGGTAATGGACTCTCGCCCTCCCGCCACGACAGCGAATTTCCACGAGGAAGACGGGTGTCTCCCAATCGGAGCATCAATTGTTCCCACACTGGGGTCAGGATGTCCTTGGACCAGGGCGTGGTAGATCTTGTGGACTTCCCTCGCTTTGAAAGCCCGCTTGAGGCGACTGTAGGCGACTTCGCTCTTGGCGACCGCCATGACCCCAGAAGTTCCCACATCCAAGCGATGCACGATGCCTTGACGCTCCGGAGGGCCAGAGGTAGAGATGCGATAGCCAGCTCCAGCGAGCGCTCCCAGTACCGAAGGTCCATCCCAGCTGGGTGCAGGGTGGGCTGCAAGACCCGGAGGTTTGTCCACGACAACAACGTCGTCATCGTCATAGAGAATGGCCATCGAGTCGACCACGATCGGGACGATGGTGGGAGCCTTCTTCGGTTCGAACGTGAC
>JALQXU010000269.1 GCA_023263045.1 Pontimonas sp. | reverse complement strand
GTACTACCGGCAACTTTGCTTCCGACTGCGGCATGGCAAGGGTGCCAGCAAGCTTGAATGAGCCTGACTGGAAATCAACATTAGTTTCTTGCATTCCGCTGCCTCTCACCTAGCTTGCTGAACTTCCGCGTCTGAACCATCCTGTCAGCCATAAATGAATTTCAAGAGCCGGATAAAGAAAAAGCCCGCTAAGTCGTGAAATTCTTAGCGGGCTTCGCGCGCTCGGAGGGACTCGAACCCCCAACCTTCTGATCCGTAGTCAGATGCTCTATCCGTTGAGCCACGAGCGCTGGGCAACTTGAGAAGCCTAGCCGAAGGCTAGGTGAAACTCAATGGCGGAGACGGAGGGATTTGAACCCTCGAGGGGCTTTTAAGGCCCCTACCCACTTAGCAGGCGGGCGCACTCGACCGGGCTATGCGACGTCTCCAGTGCTGGTAAAGCCTATAGGACAATGGCGCTCAGGCCAAACCTACTTACTGCAGCTAAAGGTAGCTGCGTTGGTTCCCTGTGCCCACTCCGGAAGTGCCTC
>JALQXU010000268.1 GCA_023263045.1 Pontimonas sp. | reverse complement strand
CCACAATTCTCCACGATTCATGCAAAGGAGAATCGATTAAGCCAATAAAAAAATTTTCGATTTTTTGGCACTGCCAGCCGCCATTTTTGGCACTGCCGCCATTTTTGTCGGCACTGCCAGCCGTTACAAAATAGCCGTTACGAATCAAATTGCTCCTATTATGTCCCAATGTACCGGCAATATGCCTGGAACAACTTTGGTCACACCCAAGCAGGCACAGGGATCACTACAAATTTTTTTTTCGCTCATTTTTGCTCATTTTTGCTCATTTTTGCTCATTTTTGCTCATTTTTGCTCATTTTTGCTCATTTTTTCCAACGACTCAACTTCTAGCCCACACAACTTTTTTTTGGCTGCATATTATGACTCAATTTTGTTTTCAGCGTTTTTTTCAAGCGATTTCCTATCGATCTAGCTAGGTTTGAGGTCGCTAGGACCATTTTTGACTCCTCCAGCTCAAAAACAGTTTGGGGGGGTCATTTTTGTCAGGGAC
>JALQXU010000267.1 GCA_023263045.1 Pontimonas sp. | reverse complement strand
CGCAAAACTTCACCATCAAAGCGCAAAACTGCACCATCAAACAGCAAAACTTAACAATGAAAACGCAAAACTGCATCATCAAAGCTAAACATTTCACAATCAAAACGCAAAACTTCATTATCAAATAGCAAAACTTCACATCTGCAATTCAAAACTGCATAATGAAAACGCAAAACTTCACAATCAAAGCGCAAAACCGCATCATCAAAACGCAACACTGCACCATCAAATCGCAAAACTGCGCAATCAAATCGCAAAACTTCACAATCAAACGCAAAACTGCACAGTCGAATCGCAAAACGGCACAATCACAACGCAAAACTGCACATCAAAGCGCAAAACTTCACCATCCATGAGCAAAACTGCACCATCAAATCGCAAAACTTCGCAATCAAACAGCAAAACTGCGCCATCAAAGCGCAAAACTTCGCAATCAAAACGCAAAACTTCACGCCAAAAAAACAAAACTGCACACCCAAACGTCAAAACGTTACAGTCAAAGCGAAAACTTCATCATCAAAGCGCAAAACTGAATC
>JALQXU010000266.1 GCA_023263045.1 Pontimonas sp. | reverse complement strand
TAGAGTTCGCGGCCCACGCGGCGACGTGGCTCGGCCAGATGGTCAGCGTCCTCCGCGACCTCGAGGCCAACGGGCAGGGGCCGGTCGAGCCCGCGGTCAAGGCGCTGGTCAAGCGGGAGCTGGCCCACGCCAGAGAGGACCTGGGCATGCTCGCCGTCGGCGGCGCCCGGGCCGGCCTGGCCCTGGTCGAGGACTTTTCCGAGCGCATCGAGTCGGGCCGGGTCAAGCCGGGCGACGAGGTGGAGCTAAACGCCAAGCAGCACGAGGCGACGGAGCACCTGGCCGAGCTGGGCTACCACGCCACTGTGTACCTAATCCAAAAGGTCGGGGACTTGACGCTCGAGGTGGACCAAGGAGGAGTCCCGGACCCCGACGTTGTCGACGAACGGGAGCGTGCACGGGCCGACCTCCTCTCCCTCGCCGTCGCCAGTGCCCGCGCCCAGGCCGTCGTGGTGCGGCGCCTCCAGGGCGACGACACGGCGAGACATCCCGAGGGACAACCCGAGGGCGCGGCGGCGGAGCAGGACCCGTCGGGGGAACT
>JALQXU010000265.1 GCA_023263045.1 Pontimonas sp. | reverse complement strand
AACACCATCAAAGCGCAAAACTTCAGCATGAAAGCGCAAAACTACACAAGCAATTTGCAAAATTGCGCAATCAAAGCGCAAAACTTCACGATCAAAGCGCAAAACTGCACCATCAAAGTGCAAAACTGCACAATCAAATAGCAAAACTTCAAATTCAACAAGCAAAACATCACAATTTAATAGCAAACTTAACATAAAACAGCAAAACTACACAATCAAAACGCAAAACTGCACCATCAACGCGCAAAACTCCATTATCAAAGCGCAAAACTTCACAATCAAACCGCAGAACTGCGCCATCAAAGCGCAAAACTCCACCATCAAACCGCAAAACTGCACCATCAAAGCGCAAAACTCAACCTTCAAAGCGCGAAGCTGCATCATCAAGCCGCAAAACTTCAGTTTCAAAATGCAAAATTGCACCATCAAAGCGCAAAACTTCACAATCAACACGCAAAACCGCACCATCAAATCCAGAAATTTCAGCATAAACCGCAAAACTACACAATCAAAGCGCAAAACTGCACCAGATCGGAAGAGCGTCG
>JALQXU010000264.1 GCA_023263045.1 Pontimonas sp. | reverse complement strand
TCACCATCAAAGCGCAAAACTGCACCATCAAAGAGCAAAACTTCGCAATCAAAACGCAAAACTGCACCATCAAAAAAAAAACTGCACCACCAAACCGCAAAACCGCACAATCAAAGCGCAAAACTGCACCCTTAAAGCGCAAAACTGCACCATCGAACAACAAAACTTCATTTTCGAAGAGCAACATTGCACCATCGAAAGGAACCATGCGCCTTCAATTCGCAAAACCGCACAACCAACGCGCAAATTTTCTATATCACAGCGCAGAAATGCGCCCTCAATGAGCAAAACCGCACCATCAAAACGCAAAACCTTACAATCAAAGCGCAAAAAAAACATCATCGAATAGCAAAACTGTACCTTCAAATCGCAAAACTTCACTTTCAAATCACAAAACTGCACCCTCGAACCGCAAACCTGCGCCCTCACAGCGCACAATTGCACCATCAAAACGCAAAACTTCACCATCAAAACGCAAAACTTCACAATCAAATAGCAAAACTTCACAATCAAAGCGCAAAACTGCACCATCGAAGCGCAAAACTTCA
>JALQXU010000263.1 GCA_023263045.1 Pontimonas sp. | reverse complement strand
TAGGGTACTTGGCCGGGGCTGAGCTAGCCGGATGATGGCACACTTTGGGACTCCTTTTTGGGACTCCTTTTCTTGAATTCCACCATTGTCCAGGGTTATCCGGGGGAGTCGAGAGGCTGAATTTCAAGCGTTCTTTTGCCGTGTGTGTGAGCGTGGGTACCTCACGCCGATGACTGGGGGTCAAGGGGTCGCAGGTTCAAATCCTGTCAGCCCGACAAAGCATCTTTGGGTTGCAAAACTAACTCTCTTCTCACTATGACGGTTGAGTCCTCTGCCTAATCTGGCTACTTTGGGTATACGCCGATGTAACAGGAGAGCCCCGTGACTTCATGGAATCGAACCCTCCCAGGCTTGCTGCTCATCGGTCTTGTTGTGAGCGGATGTCAAGCCAGCCAGCCCGGGGAGGACCCGGCAGATTCCGGTGGTGAGACGCCCCAATCGTCAGAAGAGGTCATCGAAGCTCCTGAGTCTGCAGAGCCCATTGACGTCTTTGAACTGCTGACACCCGAGTCGCAATCTGCGCGAGATTGCTTGGGTGCCGCCCTCCTC
>JALQXU010000262.1 GCA_023263045.1 Pontimonas sp. | reverse complement strand
CATGGAGGATTCGAACCTCCCTAAACAGCTTTGAGGCCGTTTGCGGCCTTGATGCCTTATTGTTTGTTTGTGTTTGACTATTATTTTGTTAAAATAATATACAAGCTCCGTTTGGGACTGAGTCCACGAAGTTCCTAGCTCAAGCTCGGTTGGGGCTGGCTAGGCCTCAGGCCGGCCCCCTCTGGGCGTGGCCGATTCGGCCCACTTTTGGGGGGAATTGGCCGTGGCCGATTCGGCCCACTTTTGGGGGGAATCGGCCCAGCCGGTTGGGGCCGGTTAGGAGGCCACCCCCAATGGAACTCAGTGAGCGGCTGCCCCTACCGAGTCTAGGAACGGTTGGGTCTCCAAATGCTGTCACTGCTCATAGGCGTGACAGTTTCGCCATGAGGAGTGGGAGCTGCAGGCGGTCTCTTGGTGACCACTGATGATATTTTCTAACTGCGTCTGACTTCCAGTCTCCGTGAACTTTGATTAAATGTTCACTTATATGTGCTCTATAAGCCATGGTGGCTCCTCCCCTTCGGAGATTGTGGCCCGCGAATTTACTAGG
>JALQXU010000261.1 GCA_023263045.1 Pontimonas sp. | reverse complement strand
AGGACCTCGCGCCGATACCCTCGCTTCTCATGTTGTCGGCCGTGCACCATCACCTCATCCGAGGCCAAAAGCGGATGCAGGTGGGTCTGGTGGTGGAGTCAGGTGATGTTCGGGAGGTCCATCACGTTGCGTTGTTGATTGGCTTTGGTGCCTCTGCTGTCAACCCGTATCTCGCGATGGAGAGTGTCGAGCTTCTGGTCCGCCAAGGAATGATTGTCGACGTCACCCCGGAAAAGGCCGTCGCCAACGTCATCAAAGCCCTCGGTAAGGGTGTGCTCAAGATTATGAGCAAGATGGGAATCTCCACTGTCGCGTCCTATGCGGGAGCGCAGGCGTTTGAGGCCGTCGGACTCAGTGAATCACTGGTTGAGCAGTACTTCACCGGCACCACCACCATCCTCGGGGGTGTCGGGCTGGACATCCTTGCCCAGGAAAACGGCGAGCGACACCGCAGTGCATATCCGGCGACCACTGTGGCAAACCCGCATCAGCGTCTTGCGGTGGGAGGCGAATATCAGTGGCGGCGTGAAGGGCCTCCTCACTTGTTCAACCCC
>JALQXU010000260.1 GCA_023263045.1 Pontimonas sp. | reverse complement strand
GCTACAGCACGTGACGCTGTTCAAACGACAGTTCTAGACACCAGCTAATTGAAACCTCAACAGGTAGCTCCAGTCCAATGGCCCTGAGGACTGTAGTATACATGTTTCTCGGGGTGTCCCCTGCTATCACCCAATCCTAATGTTTTTTACAAATTACTCTACCAACCCATCCCTAGAGGGCTTAGTTTCCATCACAACTTCCCTCTGCAAAGCCTGTTCCCCAGACACATCATGGGAATAACAGCAACAGACATGCCACGGCTTTTCAACCCAACTCCCCTCCTGATACGGTGCGTACTGAACCCCCCCCCCCCGGGCCGGGTTAAATTTTTTGGAATTTCGGGATTTTCCAGCCTTGGTGAGTTCCG
This sequence comes from Pontimonas sp., assembly GCA_023263045.1. Taxonomy (GTDB): domain Bacteria; phylum Actinomycetota; class Actinomycetes; order Actinomycetales; family Microbacteriaceae; genus Pontimonas. The sequence continues at coordinate 186 of JALQXU010000260.1, read as the reverse complement.
ACCCGAAACTTTGTGTGTTTGTAGGGCATCATTAGGACTATGTATGTATGTGCAGGTATCTGTATCCCCATACCTGTATCCCTATACCTGTATCCCTATACCTGTATCCCTATACCTGTATCCCTTCATCTGTATCTCTTTACCTGTATCCCCATTTCTGTATCCCCATTTCTGTATCCCCATTTC
>JALQXU010000025.1 GCA_023263045.1 Pontimonas sp. | reverse complement strand
AACGCAGGTTCTACACTTTCTCGACGACCTAGAGCGTGGAGCTGTTGAGGTCAGCCCCCAGTCCGGAGAGGTGAGCTTCGCGCCGATTCCCTCGGGGAGCGTCGGGGAGATGTCGTGGAACTCACCCGTCGCTGAGCTGTACAACAGGTTCCGGGCGTGGCATGAGGAGCCTGGGTGTTATTCCTTTCGGAGCGATACCGGCCAGCGCGTCAACATTCTTGAGGCGTGGCCAGACTATGACCGCGCTGGACTGGAACCTGGACAGATTCTTCGTGCGGACGAGGGTGTTGCAGTGGGAACCGGCACAACTGCTCTGATGTTGGGACGAGTGCAACCATCTGGCAAGGGCGCCATGAGCGCCACAGACTGGTTGAGGGGCTTGCCGTCGGGAGTGGGATTTCGTGTCTAAGGGGGCGAGCGCCCGGGATATCGCTTTCGAGGTGGCTCTCGCTGTCGAGAATGACGGCGCTTTCGCTAATCTTGCTCTTCCTCGAGCCCTTGCCGGATCCTCCCTGGATACTCGAGATAAAGCTTTTGCTACGCATCTTGTCTACGGTGCTCTCCGCGCACAGGGCGAACTTGACGCCGTCATTGAGGAAGGCACTCAGCGAGCGGCGAACTCGTTGGATTCGGATGTTCGCGTTCTGCTGCGTCTGGGATGTTTCCAACTCCTGCGCATGAGGGTTGAACCCCATGCTGCTGTCGATGAAACTGTTCGGCTTGCGAAAAGTCGCCAGCTTCATCGAGTGACTGGTTTGGTCAACGCCGCACTCCGCGCCGTGTCCGCTCATTCTGGAGAGTATTGGGACCGCGTCATCGGGCAGTCGACGACCTCGCTTCATTCCCACCCTTCCTGGATTGCGGCAAAGATTGACGCGGCCCTGGCAGAGTGCGATGGTGGCGGAGAGCTCGAGCAGGCACTCACGTCACACAACGAGGCACCTCGCGTGACGCTGTGTCACCTTCCAGGTTTCTCCTCGCCTGATACTGAGCATGCCACTGCGTTTTCGCCGTGTGGCGAGGTGCTCGAGGGCGGGGACCCGACTGCCCTCCCTGGGGTTACCAGGCACCACATCCGCGTTCAGGATGAAGGTTCCCAGCTTGCCGCGTTGACCCTCTCCAGGGTTGCTCCCTGGCACGAGGGTGAGAGGGTCTGGGACATGTGCGCGGGTCCCGGTGGGAAAACCGCCCTTCTGGGCGCGGAGGCGTGCGATAGTGGCGCAACGGTGCTGGCAACTGAGCTCAGCGCCCATAGGGCGTCACTCGTTGAAGACTCGATCACCGCAATCTCGTCCCGATTTCCTGGATTGATCCGGGTCGAAATCGACGATTCAACCAAGTCTCGCGAGGAGACATTTTCGCGGATACTTCTCGACGCTCCCTGTTCTGGTTTGGGGGCGCTTCGGCGTCGCCCAGAGGCCAGGTGGACGAAAAAACCGGAGAGTCTTCCTGGCCTGGTCGAACTGCAGCGGGCATTGCTGCGAAACGGACTGAGTTCTCTTGCCCCCGGAGGTTTTCTTGCCTACGTGACGTGCTCTCCAGTCGTGGAAGAGACGACGGAGGTCGTGGCCGACGTCCTCGCGGAGTCGGAAGGTTTCTCAGCCCTGGATACGCCGACCATCATGGGCTCAGTGGCGAGGACCACGGTGGAAGGGCATCGACGAGGGTCCGCGGCTCAATTGTGGACGCATCGTCACGGCACCGATGCAATGTTTGTGCAAATGATTCGACGAGACGACTAGGTAGGCTGACGTGGTGGATATCCGCCTGCACCCGAGTGTCCTCTCGGCAGACTTTGTGAACATGGAGGCGGAGCTGCACCGTATCGCCTCGGCGGATGCCGTTCATGTGGACGTGATGGATAACCATTTCGTTGAAGCACTGACGTTTGGTCCCCAAATGGTGAAACGCATCGTGGAGGTATCCCCAGTGCCACTCGATGTGCACCTCATGATTGAAAACCCCGACTATTTTGCACCTCGGTATGGCGAACTCGGCGCTCAGTCTGTGACGTTCCATGTGGAGGCCGCGAGCGATGTTGCCGCAACAATCAAGGCCATCCAGTCGCATGGTGCCAAAGCAGGAATCGCTGTGAAGCCGGGAACACCACTCGAGCCCTATCTCGATAATTTCCACGAAGCCGACCTCGTTCTGATCATGACGGTCGAGCCTGGAGCGGGCGGGCAGGCCTTCCTTCACGATGTCATGCCCAAACTCCAGGCGGCGAGGAACTATCTCGAGCAGGCCGGATTGACGCCACTTCTGGAGGTCGATGGCGGCATCACCGTCGACACTTTGCCCATTGCGTGGCGGCATGGCGCCGATACTTTTGTGGCGGGTTCAAGCGTCTTTGGACACGGGCAACCGGAAGACAATATCGAGGCTCTTCGTAACTCACTCACCCCCGAAAGGAATGCGCCATGACGCGTCAGAAACCTGAAATTGAACCGCAGCTCGGTCCGGAACCATCGAGTTTGGTTCACGAGGACCTGATTGTGGGAGACGGTGAAGAAGCGAGCCCAGGGGCTGTTGTCGAGGTTCACTATGTGGGCGTTGACAGAGAGACAGGAGAAGAGTTCGATTCCTCGTGGAGCAGAGGTGAGTCGATCGAGTTTCCTCTCGCAAGCCTTATCCGCGGCTGGCAAGAGGGTATTCCCGGCATGAAGGTCGGAGGTAGGAGACTCCTGACCTGTCCGCCCGAGTGGGCCTATGGGCCAGCAGGGGGAGGGCACAGGCTTTCGGGCCGCACACTCGTCTTCGCCATCGATCTTCTCGGTACGCGCTAGGACGCCCGCCCGGTACCCTGGGGGAGTGAAAACTTTCGATTCTCTCTTCCAAGAGCTACTCGAGCGTCGCGATCAGCGGCCCGAGGGCTCCTCGACCGTTGCACTTCTGGACGGGGGAGTTCACGCCATCGGAAAAAAGGTGGTGGAGGAAGCATCCGAGGTGTGGATGGCCGCTGAGCACGAATCTGCGGAGGACCTCGCCCTAGAAATTTCTCAGTTGATTTACCACCTGCAGGTGTTGATGGTGGCCAAGGGTGTATCGCCCCAGGATGTGTACGACAAGCTATGACGAAAACTTTGCGCATCGCGGTTCCCAACAAGGGAACCCTGTCTGATACTGCGAGCTCGATGCTCGTCGAGGCTGGGTATGTGGGGCGTCGTGACCCGAGAGCCCTGACGGTTCCAGATTCTCGCAACGGGGTGGAGTTTTTCTATCTCCGGCCCCGAGACATCGCCACGTATGTCGGTTCGGGCGCTCTGGACGTGGGTATCACGGGACGCGATTTGCTACTCGACTCGGATACCGAGGCTCTTGAGGTTCAGCCACTCGGGTTCGGACACTCGACCTTCCGTTTTGCAGGCCCCAAAAAGATGAGAGATGTTGGGGATCTCGAAGGCAAGCGAGTAGCGACGTCCTATCCGGGTCTTGTGGGAGATTTCCTCGCGCGCGCGGGTATCCAGTCCGACATTGTCGCACTGGATGGAGCGGTGGAGTCCGCTGTTCGGTTGGGGGTGGCCGATGCAGTTGCAGACGTGGTCTCTACCGGTGCCACTCTGCGGGCTCAGGGGCTGGAAATCTTCGGTCCCATCATTCTCGAGTCGGAGGCCGTTCTCATCAGCGCGCAACCTGATTTACCGGGCATTGAGACGCTTCGTCGACGCCTGCACGGTGTGTGGGTGGCGCAACAGTACGTGCTGATGGATTACGACCTTCCCAGCGATCTCCTGGAGAAGGCTTCTGCCATCACGCCGGGACTGGAGTCGCCTACTGTGTCACCGTTGCGCGACCCGTCGTGGGTTGCTGTCCGTGCGATGGTTCCGCGTGATGATGCCAATCAGGTTATGGACCAGCTCTATGACCTTGGAGCGCGGGCGATTCTCGTCTCCGCAATTCACGCCGCACGCATCTGATGACACTGGCGGTGCGGGTGATTCCCTGCCTGGATGTCGACCGAGGCAGGGTCGTTAAGGGTGTGAACTTTGAAAACCTTGTCGATGCGGGGGATCCCGTTGAATTAGCCGCTCGGTACAGTGAACAAGGTGCAGACGAAATCACGTTTCTTGACGTGACTGCGACGGTCGATGACCGTCAAACGACCTTTGACCTCGTGAGAGAGACTGCAGAAAACGTCTTCATTCCGCTCACGGTCGGGGGAGGGGTGCGCTCGGTGGCTGACGTGGGTGCTCTCCTGGAGCACGGTGCGGACAAGATCAGCGTGAACAGTGCCGCCCTCCAACGACCCAGTCTGATAGATGACATCGCGAAGCATTTCGGGCAGCAGGTGTGCGTCATCTCCATTGACGCGAAGCGTGACTCCTCCACGCCGTCTGGATATGGGGTGACGACCCACGGTGGGCGGCGCAGTGCCGGGGTGGATGCCCTGGAATGGGCGCGGGAATCGACTAACCGTGGCGCTGGTGAGATCCTGCTCAACTCGATCGATGCAGACGGAACCCAGGAAGGCTTCGACGTCTCCATGATTGGTGACGTCCGAGCAGTGTCGAGCTTGCCCTTGATTGCGTCCGGCGGAGCAGGCGCTGCTCATGACGCTGTGGGAGCAGTAGTGGCCGGTGCAGATGCGGTCCTGGCGGCCTCCATTTTTCACCGCGATAAAGTCAGTATTCAGGATGTAAAGAACGCCCTGCGGGGCGCCGGGGCGGTGGTGAGATGACTGAGGAATGGGTGGTCGATGCTGCGCCATCTCTCGTGAGCGACGCTCACTTCAACGCGGACGGTCTCATTCCCTGTATCGCGCAGGATGCCACGACAAAGGATGTCCTGATGATGGCGTGGATGGACAGGGAGGCCCTGCTTCGTACCCTCAGGGAGGGTCGCATGACCTATTACAGTCGCTCCCGCTCGGAATACTGGCGTAAAGGTGACACCAGTGGAAACATCCAGGTGGCGCGTCAGCTCCGCCTGGACTGCGATGGTGACGTTCTCCTCGCCGAGGTAGAACAAACCGGACCGGCCTGTCACACGGGCGCAGCAACCTGTTTTGATGCGGATCATTCCCATGGTTGAGACCAGCCTCGAGCAGTTTCTTGGGTGGGGAGCTACTCGACCCGTTACTCCGGTGATTCGCCGGCTCTTTGCTGATAGTGAGACCCCCATGGGTCTCTATCGAAAGCTATCGCGCGGTCCTGGCTCCTTCCTACTCGAGTCGGCGGATCAAGCGGGGAAATGGTCGCGGTATTCCTTCCTCGGCGTTGCAACCCATGGTGTTCTGACCCAAGAGGCCGACAAGGCCGTGTGGAGAAGCCACGGCATGTCGTCTGAGGTCGCCTTTGGCGGCAAAATTCCGCAGAACTCCCTCGAGGCGCTCCAACAGATCCATCGTCGATGGTTGTCCGAGCCCATTGAGGGACTCCCTCCCTTTGCTGGCGGACTGGTCGGCCACATCGGCTGGGAGGCAGTTCGGCTGGTGGAGCATCTGCCCTCAGCACCTGAGCCCACCCATAGGGTTCCCGCGGTGCATCTTGCGCTGGTGCAGGATTTTGTGGCGTTTGACCACCATTCTTCTGAGGTCGTGTTGGTTGCGCTGACCCATGAGACGGGCGAGGTCAACGAGGGCCACTACCGCGAGGCACTCATACGACTCGATGCGATGCACGAAACCCTGTCACAACCGACGTCGTCTACCCTTCACCACAAGAGTGAGCCCTCCGAAGAGGAGCCTGTTCCCAGTCTGACCGAGCAAGAGTTTCATGAAATGGTGGCCTCGGCCAAGAAACACATCGAAGACGGCGACGTATTCCAGGTCGTGCTGTCCCAACAGTTTGAATTTGACGTTACGGCGAGTCCGTTGGAGGTATACCGAGTACTGCGCTCGGTGAACCCCAGCCCCTACATGTACCTGCTGGAGTGCGATGACGGTAGCGGTGCGAGCTATCACGTCGTGGGTTCCTCACCCGAAGCCCTCGTTACGGTGCAAAAAGGTCGGGTGTACTCACATCCCATCGCTGGTTCACGACCGCGTGGAGTATCGCCAGAGGAGGACTCCTCTCACGCAGAAAACCTCCGGGACGACCGGAAAGAGCAAGCGGAGCACCTCATGCTCGTCGACCTCGCTCGCAACGACCTCTCGAAAGTGTGTGAGGCAGGCTCTGTGGAAGTCACCGAGTTTATGCAGGTTGAGCGTTTCAGTCACATCATGCACCTGGTGTCCTCTGTGGAAGGGGATTTGTCACCGGACAATTCAGCTGTTGACGTGTTCCGCGCTACTTTTCCTGCCGGCACCCTGAGCGGCGCCCCGAAGCCCCGAGCGCTCGAGATAATCGATGATCTGGAGCCAACCCAGCGCGGTGTCTACGGCGGTGTCGTGGGTTATTTCGGCCACTCGGGAGATGCCGACCTTGCCATCACAATTCGAACTCTTTGGATGCAGGGATCACGCGCCATCGTTCAAGCCGGGGCGGGGATTGTCGCGGATTCTGATCCAGCGAGCGAATACCGTGAGACCATCCACAAAGCTTCAGCTCCCGCGAGGGCTATCCGCATTGCCAATGCTCTCCAGCCTGACGTCTGATGAAGCAATTTCATGCGGTCTTCTCGGTTATAGCCATCTTGGTGGCCGGCCTCGGCGCGTCGACGGTGTGGTGGAGAGTTTCCCTGGACAGCGGACAAGTTGTTGCAATAACAGGAACCGAGTCGAGTGCAGCGCTGTGGTCACTGGGTGCTGTCGCCATTGCATCCTTTGGGCTGCAGTTCACCCTCCGCGGACTTGCGCGCCGGATTATTGCAAGCGTTCAGGCGCTTTTTGGAGGTTTCTTCACAGTTCTAACTCTTCTGGTGGCGACTAATCCACTGTCCTCGGCTGCTAGCTCGATCGCTGAGGTGACAGGCATCTCGGGCAGCAACGCGCTAGCCATGGTCTCCTCCATCGAACTCACCGGATGGCACTTCAGTGCCGTCATTGCAGGCGCTCTTATGGCACTCGGCGGAATTCTCGGAGCCCTTGCGGGTGACAGGCCAGTGGCGGGTGATCGCTTCGAGCGTCGCTCGTCCTCGGGTTCTGTGGAGGACAGTGTGTCAGCATGGGATTCGCTGAGCGACGGTGGCGACCCCACGCGTCGATAGAATGGCGGTGTACATCGATGAAGGAGACCTCATGAACCCGGCGTCTGACCCCGGTCACGGACACTCGCCCGCTGCATGGACCGCTGTCACGGTCATGCTCATCGCGTTATCTGTGGGAACGGTGGCGTTCTTTTTCCAGGTGTGGTGGTTGGTGATCGCGAGTGGGGTTGCAACGCTTCTCGGTTGGGCGCTCGGCTTTGTGTTAGCGGCGATGGGCTGGGGTGTAAGGGGACCGAAGTACCAGCCGAAGGGTCACGCCTAGGTGCTCGAGGGCCTCTATCGGGGCGCCAGAGAGGATGTGCGTGCTAGAGAGGCAGCACTGCCGCTAGCGGATCTCGCTTCGCTTGCCCGTGATGCCAGGCCGGTGCAGGATCTCTCCGGATTAGTCCCGCGAGAGCACGTTCACATCATCGCGGAGGTGAAACGACGCAGCCCCTCCAAGGGTGATTTAGCTGAGATAGCTGACCCTGTTGCGCTCGCGCGCGCGTACGAGGCTGGTGGTGCGAGTGTGATCAGCGTGTTGACCGAGGGGCGACGTTTTGGCGGGTCGCTCGAAGACTTGAAGGCTGTTGCAGAGGCTGTGTCGATACCCGTGTTGCGCAAAGACTTCATTGACAGTGAGTACCAGGTGGTGGAGGCGAGGGCTCATGGAGCCTCGCTCATCCTCCTCATCCTCGCCGGAATTGATGATGACACGGCATCTCACCTTCTGGAGGTCGCGCGCTCCTGGGGTATGGAGGCACTCGTCGAGACCCATTCCGAGGAAGAGGTGCTTCGGGCTGTGGGGCTAGGAGCGTCGATTATCGGCGTCAATGCCCGAGATTTGAGCACTTTCGAGCTTGATCCTGAGCTTTTCGGGCGGTTAAAGCCACTCCTACCGTCGGGTGTCTTTGCTGTTGCTGAATCCGCGGTGGTGAATTCCCAGGATGTGACGCGGTACCGTGAACACGGTGCACACGCCGTGCTGGTCGGCGAAGCACTCGTCACCGGAGTGGACGCCGAAAAAGCCGTGAGGGAGTTTATACAGGCATGACTCAGTCACTGAGAGAGGTGCAAGGGCCCTATTACGGTGAGTTTGGGGGAAGGTTTGTCCCCGAATCTCTCATACACGCTCTCGATGAGTTGGAACAGGCCTATCAGCAGGCACGCCAGGATCCTTCGTTCGCGCGCGAGCTTGATGAGCTCCACAAGACGTACACCGGACGACCCTCCATCATCACCGAAGCAACCCGATTCGCCGAGCATTGCGGTGGGGCCAGGATCTTTCTGAAGCGTGAGGACCTGAATCACACGGGAAGCCACAAGATCAATAACGTTTTGGGGCAGGCTCTGCTCGCCAAACGCCTCGGCAAGTCACGACTGATCGCCGAAACGGGGGCTGGGCAACACGGTGTAGCTACAGCGACTGCGGCGGCGCTCATGGGGATGGACTGTGTCGTCTACATGGGCGAGGTCGACACTGAGCGGCAGGCTCTGAATGTTGCCAGGATGCGACTACTTGGAGCAGAAGTCCACGCCGTGACCACAGGGTCAAGAACCCTCAAAGACGCCATTAACGACGCGATGCGCGACTGGGTGACCAATGTCGACTCAACCCACTATTTGTTGGGAACAGTGGCCGGCCCTCATCCTTTTCCTCTCATCGTGAGGGATTTCCACTCCATCATCGGTGTGGAGGCCAGAGAGCAAATGTTGGAGCTCACGGGGGCCCTGCCCACTGCCGTCACCGCATGTGTGGGGGGTGGCAGTAACGCCATGGGAATTTTCCACGCGTTCCTCGATGATGCAGATGTTCGGCTTCTCGGCTATGAAGCGGCAGGTGACGGCGTCGATACTCCACACCACGCAGCGACCATCTCGCGGGGTAGGCCGGGAATGCTCCACGGTGCGAAATCTCTTGTGTTACAGGACGAGGATGGTCAAACCATCGAGTCCCATTCGATTTCTGCGGGTCTTGACTATCCAGGCATCGGTCCTGAGCACGCATGGCTCGCCTCGATAGAGCGAGCCGAGTATGTACCCATCACTGACGACCAAGCGATGCAGGCGCTGCGTTTGTTGAGCCAGACCGAAGGAATCATCCCCGCAATAGAAACTGCCCACGCACTCGCTGGCACACAGAAGTTGGGCCAGGAGCTTGGTCCGGACGCGACGATTTTGGTGTCACTCAGCGGTCGCGGTGACAAAGATATGGAAACGGCCGCCCGGTATTTCCATCTGCTCGGAAGGTCTACGGACGATTCATGACCAGAGTCAGTGTTCAGGAGACCATTTCTGCGCGAAAAAGCCAGGGAAGCGGAGTTCTTGTGGCCTATTTACCGGCCGGTTTCCCGACCGTGGAGGAGAGCGTTCAGGCCGCAATCGCCGTGTTGGATGCCGGCGCTGACATTCTTGAGCTCGGTGTGCCATACTCCGACCCCGTTATGGATGGTGTGGTCATTGCTGAGGCGACACAGAAGGCCCTAAACAACGGCTTCAAGCTCAAAGACCTGTTTCCGGCTCTCGAGCGCATCACATCGCATAGTGACAAACCTGTTCTTGTCATGACCTACTGGAACCCTGTTGTTCAATACGGTCTGGAGCGCTTTGCCACTGATCTGAAAAACGCCGGGGGAGCGGGACTGATCACACCCGACCTCATTCCCGATGAAGCTGCCGAATGGATTGACATCGCTCGACGCCTCGAGCTTGAGTTGGTGTTTCTCGCGGCGCCCTCGTCGTCTGATGAGCGACTGCAGAAAGCTGCAGAGGTTTCGCGAGGGTTTGTCTATGCGGTGTCGACTATGGGCATTACGGGCACGAGAGCTGATGTCGACGCCGCAGCTCAGAAGCTCACGGAGAGGCTCTACGCGAACGGCGCAACGGAGGTGTGTGTTGGCTTGGGGATTTCAACTCCCGAACAGGTGAAGGACGTGGTCTCTTTCGCTGACGGTGCCATTGTGGGATCAGCTTTGGTCACAGCCCTTGCAGAAGAGGGTGTCGACGGTGTTGCGCGGCGCGTCGAAGAGCTTCGAGCCGGGACTACTCGGTCCCTTGCCGGAACAGGAAAGGCATAGATGAATCCCGAAGGTATCCCCAGCCCACCGTCCTCTTGGCGGTCGTTCAACATTGGCGCATGGTTGCGAGACCTCGGGCTCGACTGGTTCACACTCAACCTGACTCTCAACGCCTATGCAATCTTTATTCTGATTGGAATTGCGGTTGCTCTGTGGTTGACGAACAGACGGTTGGTTGCACGGGGCGTGGAACCCTGGCTCGTTCTCGATGTCGCGCTATGGGCTGTCCCCCTTGGGATTCTGGGTGGGCGTCTCTATCACGTGGCGACCCATCCGGCTGACTATTTCTACGAGGGCGCTGACCTTCTCCGCATCTTCTATGTCTGGGAAGGTGGGCTCGCGATCCTGGGTGCCGTATCTCTCGGTGCGGTAGGTGCCTACATCGGTACGAGAAGTGCTGGACTGAGATTCTCGGCCTTTGCCGACGCGCTGGCGCCCGGTTTGCTGCTCGCTCAGGGAATCGGGCGCACGGGAAACTACTTCAACCAGGAACTTTTTGGTGCGCCGACGGACCTTCCCTGGGGGCTTCAGATTGATCGACCCAACTCCGCGATACCCGTGGGAATTCCTGACACCACGCTGTTTCATCCGACTTTCGCTTACGAAATGCTCTGGAACGTCTTGGGCGCTCTCGTTCTCATCGGGCTGGGGCGCGCGCTTTCTCTGCAGTGGGGCCGCCTGTTTGCGCTGTATCTCGTCTGGTACGGAATAGGGCGAGCCTTCCTAGAAAATATCCGACTCGACCCTGCCGAGTTGATTCTTGGTGTGCGCGTCAATGTGTGGGGTGCACTCGCTGCGATTGTGCTGGGGGTGCTCATTTACCTGATCCAAGGATCACGTCATCCAGGTCTAGAGCCCCACGCTTATCGCCCTGGGCGAGAGTGGAATCCAGAGTCTGGGGTAGACTCC
>JALQXU010000259.1 GCA_023263045.1 Pontimonas sp. | reverse complement strand
TGTTGTAAAACCAATCTGCTAAACCAGCTTGGTGAACCTAACCCTAACCCTAACCCTACCCCTAACCCTAACCCTAACGCTACCCCTAACGCTAACCCTAACCCTAATCAAGACTTCGTAATAGGACCGAGCTGGTTGTTGATTTTATGATTTTGTAAGAGGTTTTATTGGCTTTTTCTGGCCTTGTGCTCCTGTGGCCTCGCTCGGCCCCGGTCCTCGCTAGCGCTCGTCCTGGGGCCTCGCTCGGAAATGATTTTCTCGCAATTACTGTTTCTTCGCGATTTTCCGCGATTTTCCCGCGATTTTGCGATTTTTTTTGCGATTTTTTTGCGATTTGTATTTCTTTTGCTCACCAACCCTGCCCCTTGGCGACTTTTGACCTGAAACTTTGTATGTTTGTAGGGCATCATTAGGCCTATCTGCCATGAAAGTTTGGGCGATGTACCATCTATGATGACTGAGATATACGGATAGGCACTTTTCGCGATTTTTTCGCGATTTTCCTTGATTTTCCTTGATTTTTTCCACGATTTTTCCGCGATTTTCCGCGATTT
>JALQXU010000258.1 GCA_023263045.1 Pontimonas sp. | reverse complement strand
CTTTCCGGTTCTGGTTCTCCTACGCCATCGTGTTTGGTTTTCAGCTGCTCACCAATTCGTGGCTCACCGGCTGGAACATTGTGATGTATGACCGTGATGCGATTTGGGGTGTTCGCTGGGCCAACGCGCCCGTTGAGGATTTACTCTTCGGCTTCTCGATGATTTTGGGAACGCTCATCGTGTGGAGGCTGCTGGATAGCGCAAATTCGATGAATCGCGAGCCCGAGCAGGAAGGCCAGTAGGGCGGACGGGACTTGAACCCGTGACCGACGGATTATGAGTCCGCTGCTCTAACCAGCTGAGCTACCGCCCCTCGCACGATGCCGTCTCAGTCTACGTCCGGAGCAATTCATCCTTTGGTTATTCCGCGGTGAGAAAAATGGCCGCCGAAAACATTGGGGGCCGTGTTTCTCCCGTGGATTATGTGCTCGACCAACAACAGATGGTCACGCTTAGGTAACAATCAACCGGTTGCGCCTCGTTAGAGCTGAGGGCCAGGTTAGTTTGAAATTGAGCCCCCGATGATTCGTACTTACGAAGCAACGGAGAACGGGTGGCT
>JALQXU010000257.1 GCA_023263045.1 Pontimonas sp. | reverse complement strand
CAATCCAATCACTCGGACTAGCAGCGACTCCGCCGCGAAATAAGAATTTGCGTAAATCGCAGCGACAGTAATAGCCACTACAACGAGCCACTTAAGACTGTCTAGCTTTGTGCTCGCGCCTTCAATTTTCTCTGACATAGTGCTCGCTTATTCTCTTATTTTGGAGAGCTCGACCGGGAATTCACCGGCTCCAACTAAGCTCGTCCGTCATCAGCAAAAAGCCGATGCGTTAATCCCGCCATCCGCTGTAACTAACGCAGCGTGAATGTGGCAGGCCAGGAGGGAATCGAACCCCCAACCTGCGGTTTTGGAGACCGCTGCTCTGCCAATTGAGCTACTGGCCTACATCAACTGCTGGGCCCTTAGGACCCCTGACAAAAGCGCCCCGGGCCGCAGGGAAGCGATCCCGGGGTGCTGTGGCGTCAAACGACGCGCTTTGGGTCGAGGCTTACTCGATGATCTTCGCGACCACCCCGGCGCCCACGGTCCGGCCACCTTCGCGAATAGCAAAGCGCAGACCTTCGTCCATGGCGATCGGAGCAATCAGATCCACCGCAAGCTTCACGTT
>JALQXU010000256.1 GCA_023263045.1 Pontimonas sp. | reverse complement strand
CGTCGTGGACCGGCCCGTCAGGCTGAGCCGGTCGCCGCTGCGGCCCCGGGGAGTGAGGGATAAACATGCTGATTCCACGCAAGGATAAGTACCGCAAGCAGCACCACCCGAAGCGCAGTGGCCACGCCACTGGTGGCACCACGGTGTCCTTCGGTGAGTTTGGGATCCAGGCGATTACCCCCGCCTATGTGACCAACCGCCAGATCGAGGCTGCTCGTATTGCCATGACTCGTCACATCAAGCGTGGTGGAAAGGTGTGGATCAACGTCTTCCCTGACCGCTCGATCACCAAGAAGCCTGCCGAAACCCGTATGGGTAGCGGTAAGGGTTCACCTGAGTGGTGGGTAGTAAACGTCAAGCCAGGTCGCGTGCTGTTTGAGCTATCTGGTGTTTCCGAGACAGTAGCCAAAGAGGCGCTGACCCGTGCGATCCACAAGCTCCCGCTGAAGGCTCGCATCATCAAGCGTGAAGAAGGTGACGCATAATGATCGGTTCCAAGAACCTAGGTCCACAGGATCTCGACAAGATCGAGGACTCCCTGCTGGCGGAAGAGCTGAGGAAGGCAAAGG
>JALQXU010000255.1 GCA_023263045.1 Pontimonas sp. | reverse complement strand
AGCAGGGTCACCCGAACCGAGCGCATGTTGCGTTTGAGTTCGTCGATCCCGGGGGAAGCCGGTGAGATGCCGGCGCTGTCCCGCAACTGTATCGCCGTCATAAGACGGCGGAGCCAGGTCGCCCGGACTGCTGTGTCCAGCAACCCTTCGCGAGAAAGGGGACGGACGATGCCGGCTCACGCCGTTGTCACGGGTTCACCCATCCGGTTGAATCCGGTCACACACACACCAAACCTGGTTTCACGCATACGAGGCTCGATAGCAGCCGCATTGCTATTGATGCTGCTGCTGTTGCAGGTCACCCCGGCCAGCGCTGCCGAGGACGTGGACGCGATTCGAGCCGCAACCACTTGGCTGATGGCCCAGCAGTCTGCCGACGGCTCGTTCCCGGGCTTCAGCGGCGAACCTGATCCGGGGATGACGGCCGACGCGATCGTTGCAATGGCTGCGGCCCAAGGCTTCGACGTGGACGTCGAAGACGCACTTCGACGGGCAGCCGTTTGGTTGGTCGCCAACGGCGCAGACGCCGCGACCGCCGATCCAAGCCAGGCTGCAAGGATGACGCTCGCCGCATTGGCAATTGGA
>JALQXU010000254.1 GCA_023263045.1 Pontimonas sp. | reverse complement strand
GGTCGTAGAGGAGTTGGGACATCGGGTCGTGCTGAGGAGCGCTGAGGAAGTCGAGGAAAAACTCGAGGAAACGCTGGCAAGCCAGGAGGGAACGCCAGAGCCCAGAGCACCAGTGGTGACGGTCATGGGTCACGTTGACCACGGTAAGACCTCGCTTCTGGATTACATTCGAAAATCCCGGGTTGCCAGTGGTGAAGCCGGAGGGATTACCCAGCACATCGGCGCGTATCACGTCGAGACTGACAAAGGGATAATCACGTTTCTGGACACCCCTGGTCACGCCGCATTCACCGCAATGCGGGCGCGCGGGGCTAAGTCCACCGATATCGTGGTGTTAGTGGTCGCGGCCGATGACGGCGTGATGCCTCAAACAGAAGAGGCCATCCAACACGCCCGGGCAGCGGGTGTGCCGATCGTTGTTGCGGTCAATAAGATCGACAAGGAGGCGGCTGATCCTGAGCGTGTCAAAACGGAGCTCGCAGCCAAAGATGTCATTCCTGAGGACTGGGGTGGGGATACACAGTTTATGCCGGTGTCAGCGCATACCGGTCAGGGCATCGACGAATTGCTTGATGCCTTGTTATTGC
>JALQXU010000253.1 GCA_023263045.1 Pontimonas sp. | reverse complement strand
CCAGGCATGCGATTTCGACCTCCATGGCCTGAACTTCGGGTCCGCTCCTGCCCGGCACCGCGGGAAGCTCCGCCGCCACGGCCTCGGCCCGCGCTAGCTCGGCCCGGGCGCGCTCCGCCTTGGACTCGGCATCGGCGACACGCATGGCCGACTCGCGGGCCAGCTGCTCCGCCTCCTGCGTGCACACCACCTGCGCGTCGACCTGGGCCCGCGCCGTGGCCAGCTGCTGCGAGAGCTGGGCGGCGTCCTCGCTGCCGGCGCGCTTGAGACGCTCCAGCTCCTCTGCGTGGGCATCCGCCACCTCGCGCTCCCAGCGGACGTGGCCCTGGACCTTTCGCTCGGCGTCATCCAGGCTCAGGCGCAGCTGGGTGAGCTCTGCCGTGGCCTCCGCCAGCTTCTTCCTGGCGGCGGCCGTCTCCTCCTCCTGCTCCGACTCCTGCTCCGAATGGAGGCGCTGCGCGAGGTTGGCCTCGGCGCGGAACGTGTCACAGGCGCGCTGGAGTTCGGCGACGGTGGCGTTGGCCGTCTCGAGGTCGAGGGTAGCGTGCCGCAGCTCGGCGTCCTTCTGCTGCAGCGCGCGGCTCAGCT
>JALQXU010000252.1 GCA_023263045.1 Pontimonas sp. | reverse complement strand
GAATTGAGCTTAGCCAAGGCCATACCAAGGTGGCGGCGCCCCATATGTTTACGCAGCAGGAATTGAGCCGCGCGTGTGGGATTTTGCTCAGCTTGCGCGACGAGGCGCTGGCGCACACTAGCACTCCAACGCTTTTGGATGGATTTCGACCAAGGCGTGTATGAGGCAGGGTCAGGGATTGAGTACCCTTCACCGTGGATGATGGTAGTAGACCGAGTGCCAAGTTGAAGTCCAAGATGGGGAGGGCCGGGCTGCATGTCGTGGTTAGTAGCCACAACCGCCGCTGCGCGGTCAGCTGCCTCATTATAAGACTCCCCATGGTGGCTACGAGTGAAGAGGAAGCGAGTGGCACCGCCAGCAATTTTACGTGCTTGCAGTATCAGGAGGATGCGTAATACCAGGTCATAACATGTGGCCGCATTTACGTACGGAGCAAAGTCAGTGTTGCGATTCCAACGACATAAGAGATGGATAGCACTAAGGGAGTCGGTAGCTAAAAGCACCGAAGCGCTCCTAGGAACATGGTAGAGGCCATGCAAAATGGCACCAAGCTCAGCACGTAAAGAGGAGGGGACATCAGTGATAGGGTAAC
>JALQXU010000251.1 GCA_023263045.1 Pontimonas sp. | reverse complement strand
CCTTGACTCAGAGCCGCCAAAGCACACCAGGCTTAGGTCTTTAGTCACCAAGGCATTCAACCCAAAGCGGATTGAGGAGCTCAGACCCAACGTCGAGCGAATCACCGAAGAGCTGCTCGACCAGATTGCCCAGAATAGCGCGGGCCAGGGACACTTTGACTTGATTGCCGACTTCGCCGAGCCGCTTCCGGTCATGGTAATTTCCGAACTCCTGGGCTTTCCAAAGTCAGATGAGCACCTGCTCAGGCCCTGGTCACAGGCGATCGTGAAGATGTATGAGCCAAGCCCAACGGATCAAGAGAAGGCTGAGGCTATACAGGCAAGCAACGAGTTCGCCGCGTATGTTCATCAGCTCATGGTGGAGCGGCAGAAGAACCCCGGCAGCGATCTCATATCGGAGCTTGCGCTTGTTGAGGAGCAGGGAGAAAAGCTAAGCGCCACCGAGTTGATCGCAACCTGTGTGCTGCTGCTCAATGCCGGGCACGAGGCCAGCGTGAACGGATTTGGAAACGGCATGGTTGCAGCCCTTGAGAGACCCGAACAGCTGGCACTGTTGAACTCCGATCCCCTCGGATTAGCCGGGACAGCAGTAGACG
>JALQXU010000250.1 GCA_023263045.1 Pontimonas sp. | reverse complement strand
GATCCATATCCTTGGCGTGTCGTCGATCATGGGTTCAATCAATATCATTGCCACGGTGATGAACATGCGCGCGCCCGGGATGACCTACATGAAGATGCCGCTGTTCGTTTGGACATGGCTGATAACCGCGTTTCTCCTGGTTGCGGTCATGCCGGTGCTCGCAGGGGCTGTGACCATGATGTTGATGGACATCCATTTTGGCACCAGCTTTTTCTCAGCTGCCGGTGGCGGTGACCCGGTGCTTTTTCAGCATATCTTCTGGTTTTTTGGTCACCCCGAGGTCTACATCATTATCCTGCCGGCCTTTGGTGTGGTGTCGCAGATTATCCCTGCGTTCTCTCGTAAGCCGCTCTTTGGCTATGCCTCTATGGTCTATGCCACGGCCTCGATTGCCTTCTTGTCATTCATTGTTTGGGCGCATCATATGTACACGGTGGGCATGCCCATCGCGGGAGAATTGTTCTTCATGTACGCGACCATGCTTATCGCCGTACCCACGGGCGTAAAGGTCTTTAACTGGATCACGACGATGTGGCGTGGTGCGCTCAGCTTTGAGACGCCAATGCTGTTCTGTATCGGATTTTTGGTGCTGTTTA
>JALQXU010000024.1 GCA_023263045.1 Pontimonas sp. | reverse complement strand
GGAGGTGTTGTGTCTGCCCTCGCGCTGGCGCTTCCAGCCCTCGCACTAGCGGGAGTTGCCTCGTGGATGGCGCAGAGTTCACCGTTAGTTTCGCTGGGGCTTTTTGCCGACCCGGTAGGAACACTGACCGAAGGGGCTCCCGCGTACTATCCCAGCATCGCCGCGTTTGTCGCCATCGTCCCGCTGATTGCGGTGGTATCGCTCCTTACTCGCTCCGCGAGCGCTGTCGTGCCGAGCATTCCTTTCCCTGGACCCTGGCGCGTTCATGCCGCAGTCATCCTCGGAGTGGTGACGGTGGTGGGGTCGCTCGCACTCGTGTTCAACCTCCAGCTCATCGATGTCCTCAGCGATCTTGCGCTGTCTGTGGGCGTAATCGCCTCGGCCGTGGCGGCCATTCTCGCCAAAGAATGGGCTGTGGTGGGGACCACGAGGCGACCTGAGGGGAGCTCCGTTCGAGCTCTCCCGCTGGGTGTTCTGCTGGTGTCGGTTGCGGTGGGCTTGGGTTTGCTGGACTCCGACGTGAGCTGGTTGTCGTGGCAGGGATATCTGTTCCCAGCATTGGACGCAGCCGGTGTGATGGATCTGTCCCCGGCGCAACCCGGTGTCCTGGTGTCGTTCGTTCTTGCGGCCCTAGTTTCAGGGATAGGCGCCCTGGTAGAGCGATCCCGAGTGAGGAAAAACAGTGATGTCGAAGTCGACTAAACCTCTCTCCGAGGTCGTGGACATTTTGGAGTCTCTCTGGCCATCGTCGGGAGCGGAGGACTGGGATGCGCCCGGACTCGTTGTCGGCTCACCTGAGCACCCGGTGGGTTCAATTCACCTCATGGTGGATGCGACTCTCGATTCCATTGCTGAGGCCGTGGAGGGGGGCGCCAACCTGATTGTCGCGCACCATCCATTACTGTTACGCGGAGTGACCACCGTCGCCGAGTCAACGTATAAGGGTCGTGTTATCGCGGACCTCATTCGAGGCGGGGTGGCGTTGTATTCAGCGCACACGAACGCCGATGTTGTCCCGACCGGAACCTCAGCACAGTTGGCGAATCTTTTGGAACTGACCGAGCAAACGACCCTGACGGAGTCGGCCACCCCGGGTCATGGGTTGGGGCGAGTGGGGACTTTGCCAGCACCCATGAGTTTGTATGAGTTGGCGGTCAAAATCGGGGGAGTTTCTTCCGCAGACCGCGGTAGGCCCGGTGGTGGCGGGAGATGCGGAGTCGATGGTGTCGACAGTGTCGGTGTGCGCGGGAGCTGGAGATTCCTTACTAGATAACCCCGCGGTTCTCTCCAGCGATGTCTACATCACTAGTGATCTTCGCCACCATCCAGCGAGTGAGGCACGCGAGCAAGCCGCACTCGTGGGTGGGCCTTCGCTGATTAACATTTCCCATTTCGCGGCTGAGTGGTTGTGGCTGGATCAGGCCGCGGCGGAACTCGAGAAGGCAACGGGCCTGAGTGTTACCGTGAGTGACGTCAACACTGACCCCTGGTCGTTCCAGGTTCATCGCGTAGGAGGCTAACGGGTGGCTGTCACCGCATCTCCCGAAATCCAAGCTCGCCTGCTCGACGTGGCGGCCTGTGATCTCGAGATACAGCGGGCTTCCACCGCGCTGCGGGGACTTTCTGACACTCTTCACATCCCGACCTTGGAAGCAGCGCTCGACGAGATCAAGGGCCGGCTCCACGACGCACTGGTAGAGAAAGAGACCATTCAGGCTGAGTTGACCCGAGCAGAGTCCGATGTGCAGCTCGTGGAGTCCCGTATTGCCCAAGATGAGGAGCGACTGGTTCACACTGCATCCGCACGAGATGCTCAGGGCCTCGAGCATGAACTGGAGTCGTTGAAAAAGCGGCGCTCAGACTTGGAAGACATTGAGTTGGCCATTATGGAGCGCCTTGAGCAGGCTGATAGTGCCCTGTCAGGCCTCGAGGCTGAGCGCGACACCGCCGAGGGCGCGCTGGCTGAGGCGAGGACACAATTCGAGGCGACAAGTGCAGAGCTCGCCGCGCAGCGCTCTGCTCAGGAGGCTGCGCGGGGCGACATCGTGTCCTCACTTCCGGAAGACCTCTATGCGCTGTATGAGCGCCAGCGCGAGCGCTACGGCGTCGGAGCATCGCATCTGCGGGGAGGCGTGTCCAGTGCAAGTGGCGTGGCTCTGACGGAGTCAGATCTGCAGGACATAAGATCTGCCGCGCCCGACCAGGTCATTCTGTGCCCGGATAGCAACGCCATTTTGGTGCGAACCTCGGAGTCAGGCCTGTGAGCCACGAACGCCTGGTCGTGGAGGCTGATGGGGCCTCCCGGGGGAACCCCGGCGCTGCCGCTGGCGGTGCGGTCGTCCTCAATCCTGAGACGGGCGAGGTCCTGGCTCGAGCGGGAGTGTTGTGTGGGGAAGCATCCAATAACGTGGCCGAGTATCGCGGAATGATCGAGGGCATCGATATTGCCCTGTCGCTCGCCCCCGAGGGTTCGATTCACGTTCGCATGGACTCCAAATTGGTGGTGGAACAGATGTCGGGGCGATGGAAGATCAAGCACCCCGATATGCAGGATCTGGCGCACCGGGCGAGAGAGTTGATTGGTTCGCACCGAGTCACGTTTGAATGGGTGCCGCGAGAAGACAATGCCAGGGCCGATGCCGCCGCGAATATGGCTCTTGATCGCGGGGAGTCCTACCGCGAGCTCTAGTGCCCGAGGTAATAGTCGCGTACCCTGGAGGGGTTGGAAGGGGTCGGCCAGGCAATCGCGTCACTATTTCGATAGTGCCGAGGAACGTCCGGGCTCCCCAGAGCAGGACGGTGGGTAACACCCACCCGGAGCAATCCGCGAGATAGTGCCACAGAAAATAGACCGCCCGGGCAACCGGGTAAGGGTGAAACGGTGGTGTAAGAGACCACCAGAGGTTCGGGTGACCGGATCTGCTCGGTAAACCTCGTCCGGAGCAAGGTCAAACAGACACCTACCAGGTTGCTCGCCTGAGTGTCGGGTAGACCGCTAGAGATAGCTGGTAACAGCCATCCGAGAAAGATGATTGCCACCGAGGCAACTCGGTACAGAACCCGGCGTATCGGCCGACCCCGCCAACACTAAACGCTCCGGAGGACCGTCACGACCTTCCCCATGACCGTCGCGTGGTCACCCAGAATGGGCTCGTAGGCGCTGTTCTGCGGGAGCAACCAGGTGTGTCCATCGCGTTGTTTGAAGACCTTCACAGTGGCCTCATCGTCGAGCATGGCCGCGACGATATCTCCGTTATCCGCGGTTGCTTGCGAACGCACCACAACCCAATCGCCATCACAGATGGCTGCGTCGATCATCGAATCTCCGACCACCTTCAGCATGAAGAGCTCCCCGTTGCCCACCAGTTGGCGGGGGAGAGCCATCACGTCGTCGACGTTCTGCTCAGCTGTGATCGGAATACCCGCTGCAATTCGACCAACAAGCGGAACCGACACCACGTCATCGCTCACAGGGAGCAACGGTGTCACGGGAGCTCCTGCTTCGGGGGTGAGCCTCTTGATGACCTCGAGAGTCCTCGCTGTGTTGGCGTGACGCTTGATGTAGCCCGCTCGCTCGAGCTGGCTCAGCTGGTGGGACACACTCGACGTGGAGGACAGACCTGTGTTGTCACAGATCTCTCGCATGCTCGGGGGAACCCCGCGGGAGTCTAAGGACTGCTCAATAAAGGACTGGATTTTTTGCTGCTGTTCGCTCAACATGCCCCCAGAGTAGCGTCTTTCGAACACTTTTTCTATACATTCGTTCGAAACGTGTCGCTGCGTGTCGGTGGTGGGCGACACACTCAGTAGGAATCAATGCTTGACAACACAAGTATTCGAACATATATTCGAAACAGAGGTTCGGGCAGGTCCTCCCGGCCGAGGGTCTAGCCCGAGCCTCTGAACCAGAAGAGAGGTCATCATGACAACCCACACCGGCACCTTGCGCATCACCCGTCGAGGACGCGTTGTTCTCGCCACCGTGATCGCACTTCCTGTGCTCGTTGTGTCGCTCTTCCTTGCGACCCCTGGTGCACTAGCCGAGAGCTCGAGCGCTCCGGACACTCACGAGTACGTCACCGTCCTCGCTGGAGACACGCTGTGGACTATTGCCGAGAGCGTGGCACCAGGAAGTGACCCTCGAGATGTGGTTCACGAAATCATGACCCTGAATCAGCTGTCCTCCGCGGCACTCGTCCCGGGTCAGGAAATCGCGATCCCTCGTAGCTAAGTCGGCTCCGCTGGGCCCGGGTACGATGACGGTGTGGCCTCTCTCAATGACCTTCCGTTGCGCGATGATTTGCGCGGGAAGCAGCCATACGGGGCACCGATGGTCCCTGTTCGTTATGCGCTGAACGTCAACGAGAACACTCACCCTGTCCCGGACGACGTCCGTCAGGGGATTCTTGCCGACCTTTCGACCGCTCTCGAAACCATCAATCGCTACCCGGACCGGGAGTTCACGGCGTTGAGGAACGCCCTCGCGTCCTACGCTTCGCGCACCTACCGCGACGGTGACATCACGCCAGACATGGTGTGGGCTGCTAATGGTTCGAATGAGGTTCTCCAGCACGTTCTCCAAGCATTCGGAGGTCCTGGCCGCTCGGTGCTCGGATTCCCTCCCACCTATTCGATGCACCCCATCATTGCCGAGGCCACTGGGACCGCATGGATTGCTGGTCGGCGGGAAGAAGACTTCACTCTGTTGACCGTGAACGTGGTTGACGACATCACTCGGCACAAGCCTGATGTGGTGTTTTTCTGCGCACCGAACAATCCCACCGGGACTCCTGTGTCCGTAGAGACGATTGAAGCCGCCTACGACGCAACCCCGGGAGTGATCCTTGTCGACGAGGCCTACGTCGAGTTCTTGCCTGAGGGAACACCGACGGCCGCAGAGCTGCTCGCAGGGCGCGAGCGCCTTGTGGTGTCGAGGACGATGTCGAAGGCGTTTGCTTTTGCGGGAGCTCGGGTGGGATACCTGCTGGGAGACGCCGCCGTCATGGATGCCATGCGTCTGGTTCGGCTTCCCTATCACTTGTCCGCGCTCACTCAAGCGGCCGCTGTCGCTGCTCTCTCGCACCAAGAGACGATGCTGGCCATGGTCGCTGATATTCGAGCACAGCGGGACCGACTTCTCCGCGAGCTCCCGGAGATGGGCTACCCGACCGCCTACTCTGAGGCCAATTTCGTTCTCTTCGGTGGCGTTGACGATCCTGCAGCTCTTTTCGGCTCGTTACTCGAGCACGACATCCTCGTTCGAGACGTGGGAATACCGCATCACTTGAGGGTCACAGCGGGCACAGCGGAGGAGACAGATTTCTTCCTCCAGACGCTGGCTAAACTGAGCGCGTGACCGAAGCACCTCGCACCGCCACAAAAGAGCGCTCGACGTCAGAGTCGAGCGTCAAATTGTCGTTGAATCTGGACGGGACCGGCTCGTCGAGAATTTCCACCACGGTGCCTTTTTATGACCACATGCTCACCGCCCTCTCCAAGCACTCCCTGATCGATTTGGAGATTGAGGCCTCCGGTGACACCGATATCGATATTCACCACACGGTCGAGGACACGGCCATTGTTCTCGGGAGTGCCCTGGGAGAGGCCCTCGGAGACAAGAAAGGTATCGCTCGATTCGGCGATGCTCTAGTACCCCTCGATGATGCGCTCGCTCGAGCTGTCGTGGATGTCTCGGGTCGTCCCTACCTGGTTCACACCGGTGAGCCCGAAGGATTTGAATACCACGCGATTGGCGGGCACTTCACCGGATCTTTGGTGCGCCACGTTTTTGAAGCCATCACCATGCACGCCGACCTGACGGTTCACATCACGGTTCTCGATGGTCGCGACCCACACCACATCGCCGAGGCAGAGTTCAAAGCTTTCGCCAGGGCGCTGAGGCGTGCGGTTGCCAGGGACACCCGAGTCGAGGGAGTCCCCTCGACAAAGGGCGCTCTCTAGTCGTGGGCAAGAACGTCGTCGTTTTCGACTACGGGTCGGGCAATGTCCACTCGGCGCTAAAAGCACTAGAACATGCAGGCGCGTCAGTGAGTCTCACGCGCGATAAGGCACAGGCCCTCGAGGCTGATGGACTTGTCGTTCCCGGAGTCGGAGCGTTCGAGGCGGTCATGACGGCGTTGGTCGAGGCCGGTGGGGATCACATTATTGACTCCAGGCTCGCCGGGGGGAAAGCGGTTCTCGGGATATGTGTCGGCCTCCAGGTCTTGTTCGAGACCGGAATGGAGCACGGGGTAACAACCGCGGGCCTCGGACAGTGGCCAGGAGTGGTGGACAAGTTGGAAGCGCCCAGGCTTCCCCACATGGGGTGGAACACGGTCGAGGTACCCGAAGGCAGCCAACTTTTTCGCGGCGTGGAAAACGAGCGGTTCTATTTTGTTCACTCGTACGGTGTTACTCAGTTTGAGCTCGAAGGCGGAGGCCCCTTGGCAGCGCCTCTGGTCACCTGGGCCGAACACGGACAACGGTTTGTCGCTGCCGTTGAGAACGGACCGCTCAGCGCAACCCAGTTTCACCCCGAAAAATCGGGACTGGCGGGCCTGACTCTGCTGCGGAATTGGGTGGAATCGCTCTAGCGGATCACGGGTGGCACGAGGGTGTGCTGAACCGGAGTAGTATCTCTTTCTTGTGCCGACCTTGGCGCACGTCTTCATACATCACCCGAAGGTCTTGTCCTTACTTTTCTTATGAATGAGTTCTCCCAATCCCCGCACTTGATCCTGTTGCCCGCCGTCGATGTTTCTGGCGGTAAAGCGGTTCGACTCACCCAGGGCGAATCGGGAACCGAGACCGCATACGGTGATCCGATTGAGGCGGCCGAGGAGTGGATGCGGCAGGGAGCCCAATGGCTTCACCTCGTTGACCTCGATGCCGCATTTGGCAGAGGGGATAACCGGGCGGTTATTCGCAAGGTCGTCAAAGCCGTCGGCAAGAAAGTCAACGTGGAGCTCTCGGGGGGAATTCGAGACGATGAGTCCCTCGAAAACGCTCTTTCGACGGGTGCAGTGCGCGTCAACCTCGGAACCGCGGCGCTCGAAAACCCCGAGTGGACCGCCCACGTGATTTCCGAATACGGCGAAGCTATTGCCGTTGGTCTGGATGTTCGTGGCGAGACCCTTGCCGCGAGAGGCTGGACGAAAGAGGGTGGAAACCTCTTCGAGACGCTCGATCGACTCAACGAGTGCGGCTGTGCGCGATACGTGGTGACCGATGTGACCAAAGACGGCACCATGCGTGGTCCCAATGTCGAGCTTCTCGCGCAGGTGCTCTCACAGACCGATCACCCGGTGATCGCCTCGGGTGGTATCTCATCGCTCGATGACATCGCCGCCCTTCGTGAACTCGTTCCCCTCGGCCTCGAGGGCGCCATTCTCGGAAAAGCCCTCTATGCCGGCGCCTTCACGCTGACCGAGGCCCTGGATGTCGCCGGGCGCTGATTCTGCCGGCCAACCCTTCGCGGGCAGGTCCTTTGAGCCCCACCCTTTCGAAGGTGACACGGGAGAGGCCGACCCCGCCCTCCACGAGGCGCTCACGTCCTTCGCTGAAATCCGTCAAGACTCCGAGGGCGATACGGAGCGAGCGTTTTCCAGACTGATCGACGCTCTTCGAGGCGCGAGACTGCTCGTGCCCCTCATCGCAGAAGCTGGCGATTACGGTCTCACAGAGTCGGGCGCCGTAGTCGAGAAAACCCAAGAGCTCTCTATCGTTCACGTCGAAGGACCAGACGGTCGTGCGGTAGCGCCGCTGTTTAGCTCTGTGGAGACCATGGGGCGCTGGAATCCCCAAGCGCGCCCGGTTCCAGTGGAGGCGGCCAGAGCCGCACTCGCCACCGCTGCCGAGGGCCTGGGCCTGATGGTGCTCGACCCCGGATCCCCCCATGTGGTCACGCTACGGCGGGGCGCACTCGAGTCGATTGCGACAGGTAATCCATAC
This sequence comes from Pontimonas sp., assembly GCA_023263045.1. Taxonomy (GTDB): domain Bacteria; phylum Actinomycetota; class Actinomycetes; order Actinomycetales; family Microbacteriaceae; genus Pontimonas. The sequence continues at coordinate 3,641 of JALQXU010000024.1, read as the reverse complement.
CGCTCACCGTTGAGTGATCCCGACGTCCGCGCCGCACTTGAGGAGGGCACAAAACCCTACGGCGGCGACGTGGTCGCCCTGGACATCAAAAGTGGCGACCCGACTAGGACGCTCGCCGGGCCAGAGGTCACTGTCGCGTTGACCCTGGTTCCAGGACTTACTGCCGAGACTTTGTCTCGCATGCTCGAGGGAATCTCTGAAGCCTGGACGAACCAACCAGTGCTGGTGACTCGGGTTGATGGTCTTGCCATCACCGTCGTGTCCGCCTAGTTGACGGGGCCGGTGTATTTTTCTCCAGGACCTTGACCCGGAGCATCGGGGAACTGAGACGCCTCCCGGAAAGCGAGCTGGACAGAACGTAGACCATCGCGCAAACTCCTCGCGTGATGGTCGCCAATTTCTGGGGCCGCGGCGGTAATCAGACCCGCCAGCGCGGTAATGAGCTTCCTCGCCTCCGCGAGGTCTGTCTCCTCGTCGGGATTGTCCGAAAGCCCACACTTAACGGCCGCTGCGGAGAGCAGGTGCACCGCCACCGTGGTGATGACCTCGACGGCTGCCACATCGGCAATGTCTCTGGCGAGTTCGTCGAGCGGTTCGGTATCCACAGGGCTCCTAGTTTTTTCTCGCTAAGCGGGCGAAAGACTGCTATTGTTCCAGAGGTTCCTGCCCCTGGGGTGGGAATACTGCGAAGTGGAGAAACCTCCCACCCGCGTATGCCGCAAGGCTACCGGGTCGTTGCACTCCGTGATGTCTCAGGTCATCACAGCGATAAGGGTGCGAGAGAACCTGTGTTCTCTGAAGTTTCCTTCGCTCGCTGGAGTAACCGCAGAACGAAGGGAAGATTGGTATCAGCGATCCCAGAATCAACGACCGCATTCGGGCAAGCGAGGTTCGCCTCGTCGGACCCGAAGGGGAGCAGGTCGGAGTCGTGCGCATCGATGTTGCGCTGCGTCTAGCCCAAGAAGCTGACCTTGACCTTGTCGAGGTTTCCCCGAACTCGAACCCGCCGGTAGTCAAAGTCATGGACTACGGCAAGTTCAAGTACGAGGCGGCTCAGAAAGCTAAAGAGGCCCGAAAGAATCAGGCGAACACGATCCTCAAAGAGGTTCGTTTCCGTTTGAAGATCGACACTCACGACTACGAGACCAAGCGAAAGCGCGCAGAGAGTTTTCTGAAAGCGGGCGACAAGGTCAAAGCCATGATTCTGTTTAGAGGACGAGAGCAATCTCGCCCCGAGCAGGGTGTGCGCCTGTTGCAGCGGTTCGCGGAGGATGTTGCCGAATACGGAGTTGTGGAGTTCACCCCCATGATTGACGGTCGCAACATGGTGATGATCATCGCCCCTCTGAAATCCAAAGCGGAAGCGAAAGCGCAAGCGGTGAAGACGAGTAAGAAAGCCCCGGTGAGTGAGCCAGCAGAGGTGGAGACACCCGCTGAAAAACCCGCCGCCAAGACCACCAAAGAGAAGGAAGAGAAGAATGCCTAAGCAGAAGAGCCATTCGGGAACGAAGAAGCGCTTCAAGGTCACTGGCTCCGGCAAAGTGATGAAGCAGGGCGCGGGCATGCGCCACAACCTGGAAAAGAAGCCGAGTCGCGTGACTCGTCGCCTCAACCAAGAGCGGGTGCTGGCTCCGGCTGACGCCAAGGTTGTCAAGAAGCTTCTCAACAAGTAGACGTCATAGCGAAGGAAAAGAATCATGGCACGTGTTAAGAATGCGGTGAACGCCGCGAAGAAGCGTCGAGTTGTCCTCGAGCGCGCTCAGGGTTACCGCGGTCAGCGCTCACGCCTGTACCGCAAGGCTAAAGAGCAGGTCATTCACTCGCTGGTCTACAGCTACCGTGACCGTCGCGCCCGCAAGGGTGAATTCCGCCGTCTCTGGATTCAGCGCATCAATGCGGGGGCCAGAGCCCACGGCCTCACTTACAACCGTTTCATCCAGGGTTTGAACCTCGCTGGTATCGAGGTGGACCGTCGTATGCTCGCGGAGCTCGCCACCAACGAGCCCGCTGCGTTTGCCACCCTGGTCGCTGAAGCCAAGAAAGCCCTCCCTAAGGACACTTCCGCTCCTGCGGTGAAGGCCTAAGTTACCGGCAAAGGGGGGTCGCGCGATGCGCGGCCCCCCTTTCTCATAGGTAGCCATTGTTTAGCGAGTCTTCACCAACTGTTGGGGTGCCCCTCATACTGTTGACACGTGCTGGATAACCCTCGTTCACCCCGCGTGCGCGCGGTAGCGAAGCTTGCCAAAAAGCAACGTCGCCACGAGGCTCGACTCTTCCTGGTGGAGGGACCCCAAGCCACGAGGGAAGCCTTGGAGTGCCAGCCAGAGCGCATCGAGGACATCTTTATGACTCCTCGGGCTCAGGAGCGCAACTCTGATGTGGTCGCTCAGGCTGAACGTGCTGGTATCGATATCACCGTGGTGTCCGAGTCGGTCCTGGAGCAGATGGCCGATACGGTCACCCCCCAAGGTGTCGTGTCGGTGGCCCATTTTCAAGACGTGTCCTTGGACGAGGTTCTGGGTTCCACGCCTCGCCATCTCGTTGTGCTCCATCAGGTGAAGGACCCGGGGAATGTGGGCAACATCATTCGCTCAGCTGACGCTGCCGGTGTGGATGCGGTGATTCTGAGTGAACAGAGTGTCGATGTCTACAACCCAAAAGTCGTTCGGGCCACCACCGGCAGTCTTTTCCACGTTCCGATTGTCACCGGGGTCGACCTTGCTCCCACACTGAGCTCTTTGAAGAGTGCCGGTGTCACGGTGTTGGCTACCGATGCCGGAGGAGACAACCTTGCCGAGGTGCGATCACAGGGTGGGCTCGACGAACCCGTGGCGTGGCTCTTGGGCAACGAGGCTCACGGTCTTGCACCTGAGGACCAACAGCTTGCCGATCGAATCATTGCGGTCCCGCTCTTTGGGCAGGCTGAATCCCTCAGCCTTCAGACCGCTGCAGCGATATGTATGTACGAGACGGCGTTTGCCCAGAACTCCTGATTCGACGAATCAAGCCCAGTAGACTGGGCGCTCGTGTCAGAGTCACTCTCGATAACCGCCGATAACGCCCAGAAGGCCGTCACAGAGGCCCTTGGCGCTATTTCTGGTGCCTCCTCTTTGGCGGAACTCAAAGAGGTCCGCAGCGCACACATCGGCGAAAAATCTGTGTTGTCGAAGATGAACGCGACGCTCAAAGACCTGCCGGGCGACCAGAAGGCAGCCGCCGGAAAGCTGATGGGGGAATCAAAGGCCCGCGTGCAGCAGGCTTTTGACGCCCGCGAGGCAGAGCTTCGGGCTGACGAGGAAGCAGCGCGCCTGCGCGAAGAATCCCTCGACCTCACCTCTCTGGGCCCCAGGCGTGCTCCTGGTGCCAGGCACCCGTTGACGGTCTTGATGGAAGACATGGCAGATGTGTTTGTCGCGATGGGGTGGGAGATCGCCGAGGGCCCCGAGGTGGAACACGAGTGGTTCAACTTCGATGCGCTGAACTTCGATGCTGACCACCCCGCCCGCGCGATGCAGGACACGTTCTTCGTCGAACCGATCGATCGCCACCTGCTGTTGCGCACTCACACGAGCCCTGTTCAAATTCGATCACTGCTGGAGCGGGAACTGCCCGTCTATGTGGTGGCTCCGGGAAGGGTCTAT
>JALQXU010000249.1 GCA_023263045.1 Pontimonas sp. | reverse complement strand
CTTCAGGTGCGATGAGAGCCTCGGGGTAACCCCGATACGCTGGGTCTAGTCTTCCATCGCACCCTGAACACTATCGGGGAAAACTAAGAAATGAGTCAGGTCTCGGTGCCCATCACCTCACTACTGGAGCGTCACCCGGTGATGTCGATTGACGCCATGTTGGCGCACTTTGTGCCTCCACCCCAGTTCGAGTCAGCGAGCCTTGACTCCTATGTTCCTGACCCGGCCTACCCTTCTCAGGCTGAAGCGGTAAGTAAGGCACGAGCGTTTGTCAGCGGTCAACCATCATCAAGCCGAGGGTGGTTTCGCTCTGGGCCCAAGGCAGTTGCCTCGTCGACCAAGCCAGGTCTCTACCTCGATGGCGGATTCGGAGTGGGCAAAACCCACCTTTTGGCAGCAATTTGGCACCTCACACCGGGGCGCACCTATTACGGAACGTTCATTGAATTCACGGCTCTTGTGGGGGCGCTTGGCTACCGGGGGGCGGTGGACCATCTCAAAGGCGCAGCTCTGCTCGCGATTGACGAGTTTGAGCTCGATGATCCAGGCGACACCATGGTGATGTCGAGGTTGTTGGGTGAGCTGGTGGCGTCGGGAACA
>JALQXU010000248.1 GCA_023263045.1 Pontimonas sp. | reverse complement strand
AACATCTGGGTCTTGGACTCAAGCTGGTCGAAGCTTGGTGGGGTGCGGTGGATTGGCCAGCGCTCGGAAACCTCAACCTTTGCACCTGGCTCACCGTTCAGCACCTCACCGATTACGTTGAACACCTTGCCCTTGGTGACATCACCGACTGGCACCGAGATTGGTGCTCCGGTGTCGCTAACGGCACCGCCGCGGACCAGGCCGTCGGTTGGCTTCAGCGCAATGGCACGAACTAGGTCATCACCTAGGTGCTGAGCCACCTCAAGGGTCAGGGTGGAAGTCTCGCCACCCAGTGTTACCTCAGTGGTCAGTGCGTTGTAGATGTCGGGGATGGCATCGTGCGGAAACTCGATGTCAACCACCGGTCCGATTACTCGTGCGATACGACCCGTTGCTGTCTTGGTGCTCTCGGCCATTGTGCTTTCTCTTTCTTAGTCCTCGTCAACCGTTGACAGTGCGTCAGCACCACCAACAATCTCCGAAATCTGCTGGGTAATTTCTGCCTGACGGGCCTGGTTGGCCAATCGGGTGTAGTTCAAAATCAACTTGTCTGCGTTGTCGGTCGCGCTCTTCATCGCCTTCTGACGAGCAGCGTGCTCGGCA
>JALQXU010000247.1 GCA_023263045.1 Pontimonas sp. | reverse complement strand
TTGCGTTCAACCCTGATGGAGGGGATGGGGGAGCTTCTCGAGTCACTCGATGTGGTCGATGATTATCGAGGCGACGGGGTTGCTGAGGGTCACAAGTCCTTGACTTTCTCCCTGCGTTTCCGCGCACATGACCGCACTCTGACTCAGGCAGAGGCCACCGAAGCCAAAGAAGCCGGAGTCGCACTCGCGGCCTCTCGCCACGGCGCTACGTTGCGGGCCTGAGCCCTGCTCAGACCTTCAATAACTGGTCTAAGGTTGTCCCTATGACACTGCGGGTAGCGATTGCCGGTGCGAGCGGGTACGCCGGGGGCGAAGTGGCGCGCCTGCTTTCCGAGCACCCCGAGTGCGAAATCACCACGCTGACCGCTCATTCACTCGCGGGGCAGAGCGTGGAGCAGGTCCATCCGCACCTTTCCTCTCTCCACGGTCAGACCTTCCAGGCAACCACTCCAGAGAACCTGTCCGGTCACGAGGTCGTTGTGCTGGCCCTTCCGCACGGGGAGTCTGGTCAGCTCGGTGAGGCCCTCCTCGCTGGCTCACCACCGAGGCTTCTCATCGATCTGGGAGCTGATCGCAGACTTGAGAACAGCAGCGATTGGGACGCTTTCTACGGTGGCACCTTT
>JALQXU010000246.1 GCA_023263045.1 Pontimonas sp. | reverse complement strand
CTGATAACCCCAAATCGCGAGGCATCGATTAGCCGTTTCTTGTCTAGAGAATCTCTAGGTTGGCGTCGATTTCGTAGGGCGTGACCTGGGCGCGGTATTCATCCCATTCGCGGCGTTTGTTCTTCAACACGAAGTTGAACACCTGCTCGCCGAGGGTTTCTGCGACCAATTCGCTTTCTTCCATGACATTGAGCGCGTGGTCAAGGCTCGTGGGCAGTGACTTGTAGCCAAGCGCCTTTCGCTCTTGGCGGCTGAGCTCCCAGACGGTGTCTTCTGCTTCGGCGGGAAGTTCGTAGCCTTCTTCGATTCCCTTAAGACCGGCGGCCAACATGAGCGCGAAGGCGAGGTAGGGGTTTGCTGCCGAATCCATCGCGCGGTACTCGATACGAGCAGACGAGTGCGGAGCGGTTGTTGTGGCCCCATGTGATGTAGCTTGGCGCCTCGTGGCCGCCCCAAATGCGCTTGTACGAGTTCACAAAATGGTTGGTCACGGCTGAGATTTCAGGTGCGTGCGTCAAAAGACCTGCCACGAATTGGCGTCCCACCGTGGAGAGCTGGTGGGTCGCACCCTGGTCGAAGAATGCGTTCGAGTCTCCCTCAAACAGTGAGAGGTGGGTGTGCATTCCAGAGCCTGGGTA
>JALQXU010000245.1 GCA_023263045.1 Pontimonas sp. | reverse complement strand
CCACCAGCCGCTCTTGCCCGTGTCGTGGAGGCGGCGAACCAGAACCGCAAGCGCCGGAACAATTGTGACCAAAATCCAGACGAGGCCGACGATTCCTCCGCCTCCGTTAGCGATAAACCGATCAACGTCGCCGTCCATCAGGGCCAAGTCGATGGCCGCAACGGCAAGGTTCGTCAGCACCAAGAACAGCTGAATCCACCAGTACTCGGAGCGACGTGAGCGACCTTTGAAAGTCGCGTAGTTGGACCAAAATGACTTGATTGCTACGCCGAATCCCACAACGACCCCTGCCTCTCCTTGTCATGGCAAACTACATCACGATCGGGCGTGAATCCAGTGCGGCGGTGCATCTGACTACGGATCAGAAGGTTGGGGGTTCGAATCCCTCCGGGCGTGCCACGCGTTTGGCCTTCTAATCCCTAGCTTCCCCCGGTAGAGCTGGGACTCCTCACACACGAGGAGAACCACAGCATGTCAGTTGAAATGTCAGTCAATGGTTGGGTTTTCGACACGCCCGAGGCCAAAAAACCCACGATGTGGACTCTGTGGACAACTCCCTCAAGTCAGCGACTTAACCAATCATTGGTCTCTCAGCAGGTTGTTCACACCTGGGGACAAAAAACTCGCCCTATCCACAGCTCCTT
>JALQXU010000244.1 GCA_023263045.1 Pontimonas sp. | reverse complement strand
GGGGCCTTGCAGGGGGATCGCACTGGGGTGGGGCTGCCTGCCGCGGGGGCCGTCCCGGCGGAGCCTGTCCGCGACCTGGGGGAGGTCGTTGACGCCAACCCACCCCCCCGGGGGGTCGACGTCCGGCCAGGCGAAGCCCTCCATCCCCAGCAGGTCCCGGATCCCCCGCCAGGCCTGGACGCCCCCCATGGCGCGGCTCGTCAGGATCGGGTCCTGGGCCAGCTGCCTGAGGATGTCCCCCAAGCAGAGGCGGTACCGGCGCTCCCCCAGCCGGACCGCGATCCGAACCCCCTCCGGATCGCGGGGGTTCACCTCCACATCCTCCACCTAGGGGGACAAAAGTGGGTGAGTACAATGGGGGGTAGGTAGGTAGAACTGTCAGGATGGACTGTCAGGAATGGTTGTCAGACTGTCAGACTCGAACGAAAACCCGCTGGTTCCTGACAGTCTGACGGTCTGACACGTAGTCTGACAGTCATTCCTGACAGGTTGCCAGGTGGTGACCAGGTGAACACTGGTTGATGCAGAAACAACGGCAGGCAACAAGGGGAACGAATCGGGTGGCACAGGACTATAACAGTGGTGCGACTGGACCTCCTACTGCTCCTCCTCGGGGGGGGGTGTCGGGGGGGTCACCCAGATATCCGGAATCCAG
>JALQXU010000243.1:373-657 GCA_023263045.1 Pontimonas sp. | reverse complement strand
AATAGGAGGGCAAAGGTAGCAACAAGCGGCAGCAGGCACCAAGCAGCAGCAGCAGCAGGTGGCAGCAAGCACCAGCAGCAACATGCAGCAACAAGCAGCATCAGCGCGAGTGGAAGCGGCGGCAGCGCAAGCGGCAGCAGCAGCAGCAGGCACCAAGCAGCAACGCAGCAGCAGCAGCAGCAGCAAGCAGCAACAAGCAGCAGCGGGCACCAAGGCAGGCACCAAGCAGCAGCAGCAGCAGCAGCAGCAGCAAGCGGCAGCAAGCAGCAGCGGGCACCAAGGCA
>JALQXU010000243.1:0-363 GCA_023263045.1 Pontimonas sp. | reverse complement strand
AAAGGTAGCAACAAGCGGCAGCAGGCACCAAGCAGCAGCAGCAGCAAGTGGCAGCAAGCACCAGCAGCAACATGCAGCAACAAGCAGCAGCAGCGCAAGCGGCAGCAGCAGCAGCAGGCACCAAGCAGCAACGCAGCAGCAGCAGCAGCAGCAAGCGGCAACAAGCGGCAGCGGGCACCAAGGCAGCACCAAGCAGCAACAAAGCAGCACCACCATGCAGCAAAAGCAGCAGCAGCGACAAGCAGCAACAAGCAGCGGCAGGCGCCAAGCAGTACATACACATGATATTAGGAATGTAGGCGGGACACAGTCGCAGGTAGCAGGGGTAGTGCAGTATGACCCTAGAGGGACAGGGGTGGATAG
>JALQXU010000242.1 GCA_023263045.1 Pontimonas sp. | reverse complement strand
ATTGTAAAATGTTACGCTTTGATTGTTAAGTTTTGCGTTTTGATAATGCAGTTTTGCTATTTGATTGTGATGTTTTGCGTTTTGATGGTTCAGTTTTGCGCTTTGATGATGCAGTTTTGCGCTTTGATTGTGAAGTTTTGCCATTTGTGAATGCAGTTTTGTTATTTAGGGGTGAAGTTTTGCGCTTTGATGGCGAAGCTTCGCTTTTTGATTGCGCAGTTTTGCAATTTGATGGTGAAGTTTTGCGCTTTGCTGGTGCAGTTTTGCGCCTTGATGGTGGGGTTTTGCGCTTTGATGTGCAGTTTTGCGTTGTGATGGTGAAGTTTTGCGCTTTGATGGTGCAGTTTGGCGCTTTGATGGTGAAGTTTTGCTAATTGATGATGCAGTTTTGCATTTTGAATATGAAGTTTTGCGTGTTGATGGTACAGTTTTGCGTTTTGATAATGAAATTTAACTTTTTGATTGTTTAATTTTGCGCTTTGATTATGAAGTTTTGCGTTTTGATTGTGCAGTTTTGCAATTTGATTGCTAAGTTTTGCGCTTTGATTGTGAAGTTTTGCGCTTTGATGGTTAAGTTTTGCTAGTTGATGATGCAGTTTTGCGTTTCGATTGTAAAGTTTTGCTGTTTGATTGTGAAGTTTTGCTTTTTGATAATGTAGTT
>JALQXU010000241.1 GCA_023263045.1 Pontimonas sp. | reverse complement strand
CGATTTGGGTCACCCAGGCGATGGAGTCATCGAGGCCTTCGGCGGCCTTCTCGATGGCGAGGTTGATCTTGTTGGCGTCGTAGGACTCGCGAGAGCCGTCGCGCTTCACCACTGCAATTGTCGACACTGTGTCTCCTCTAATGCGTCTTGTGTGTTGTCGTCTGTGTGCGCCGGGGCGCGAGGTCTAGGGACGCCTCAAAACCTCGATTTCGCCCTAGAAACAACTCCCGGGGACCCTCGCAGATCGAAGAGGCTTGACCACTATATCTATGGCCCCTGACAACTTGGGAACCCTAGATATTGTGGGCGTGTCCTCCACACCTGTGGACAACTTTCACGGTTTTTCCACAGGTTTGGGGAGAGTTTCTACCGGCCTAAAACCCACAATTTCACTGACCTCTGACATCTGTGAAGCAGGCGTAGGCTGGCAAGGCTGTGAACAGATATCGCGACTTGTTAACAACTCCGGGAGTGGCCCGGATTATTGCTGCGCAGCTCACTGCCCGGCTTCCCTCAGGAATGATCTCTCTGGCCTACCTCATCCACGTTGAGCGCATCTTCGACTCATATGGTCAAGCAGGCCTCGTCCTCGCCGCCACCTCGCTGGGTCAGGCGATCGCCGGCCCCCTCACCAGCAGGTGGATGGGCAAGTGGGGAATGC
>JALQXU010000240.1 GCA_023263045.1 Pontimonas sp. | reverse complement strand
AAATGCAGCGTTAGCGGATGCGACAGCAAAAAAAGACTTAGCCAATGCACAAAAAGAAACAGCAAAAGCACTACAATTAGCAGCAGACGCAGACGCAGAAGCAGCAGACGCAGAAGCATTAGCAAGAGCAGAAGCAGAAGCAGCAGCAGCAGAAGCAGCAGCAGCAGAAGCAGCAAAAGCAGCAGCAGAAGCACAAGCAGAAGCAGAAGCAGCAAAAGCAGCAGCAGAAGCAAAAGCAGCAGCAGAAGCAGCAAAAGCAGAAGCAAAAGCAGTAGAAGAAGCAAAAGCAGCAGAAGCAGCAGAAGCAGAAGCAGCAGAAGCAGCAGAAGCAGAAGCAGCAAAAGCAGCAGAAAAAGCAGAAGCAGCAAAAGCAGCAGAAGCAGAAACAGCAAAAGCAGCAGAAGCAGAAGAAGCAGCAAAAGCAGCAGAAAAAGCAGAAGCAGAAGCAGCAGAAGCAGCAGAAGCAGAAGCAGAAGCAGAAGCAGCAGAAGCAGCAGAAGCAGCAGCAGAAGCAGCAAAAGCAGAAGCAGAAGCAGAAGCAGCAAAAGCAGCAGAAAAAGCACAAGCAGAAGCAGAAGCAGCAGAAGCAGCAAAAGCAGCAGAAGCAAAAGCAGCAGCAAAACAGACTATAATTCAGGGTGGAGGGATTTTTGGTCCAAAAAAAATAACAGGTCCATCTGGTGTT
>JALQXU010000023.1 GCA_023263045.1 Pontimonas sp. | reverse complement strand
GCCGGAAACGTGATCGGCTATGGAGCGACCTCAGGTTCCCTGTTCATCTCTGGGGTGGTGGGTGAGAGGTTCATGGTCCGAAATTCGGGTGCCACGGCGGTCGTCGAGGGTGTGGGGGATCACGCTCTCGAATACATGACAGGTGGTTTGGCCGTGATTCTCGGCGAGACGGGTCGTAATCTCGGTGCAGGACTGTCCGGTGGTACGGCGTATGTGTGGAAACTCAGGACAGAGCGCATCAACCGTGAGGCAGTAGCGTCGGGGGAGCTCGAAATTGGACCCTTAGGAAGCGCCGACAAGGAAATCCTTGTTGATCTGCTGCGTCAGCACGAGCGCCTTACCGGCTCACCCTTGGCGGGCCGGATGCTCGCCGATGTGGAGTCCACGGTCGAGAGTTTCGTGAAAGTTACTCCCCGCGATTACCAGGCGATTCTCCGCACACGTGCGGAGGCCGAGCGTGAGGGCCTTGATCCCAACGGCGACGAAGTGTGGACTCGAATCCTGGAGGTGACCGGTGGCTGATCCTCGTGGGTTTATGAAGTTCCCGGAGCGCGAACTCCCTGAGCGTCGCCCGGTGGAGGTTCGCATCGGGGACTGGAAAGAGGTGTATGGGCCTCGTGACCCCGGCGCGCTGACCCGGCAGGCGTCTCGGTGCATGGACTGTGGTGTTCCCTTCTGTCACCACGGGTGTCCACTGGGCAATCTGATTCCCGAATGGAATGACCTCGTCAGGCGGGGCGATGGTCGGGCGGCTATCGAAAGATTGCACGAGACCAACAATTTTCCCGAATTCACAGGACGGTTGTGTCCAGCTCCCTGTGAATCGTCGTGTGTTTTGGGAATCAATCAACCGCCCGTCACGATAAAACAGATCGAGGTCTCCATCATCGACAAGGCGTGGGATGAAGGGTGGGTGCACCCTGTCACCCCCGAGCGCCTGACGGGAAAGACTGTCGCAGTCGTCGGAAGCGGGCCCGCCGGTCTGGCTGCCGCGCAGCAACTCACGCGAGTGGGGCACACGGTAGCGGTGTTTGAGCGCGATGACCGCATTGGTGGTCTCCTGCGCTATGGCATCCCTGATTTCAAGATGGAGAAGAAACACCTGGATCAGCGATTGGCCCAGATGCAGGCGGAAGGGACCAGGTTCCGCGCCGGCGTTGAGGTCGGGGTAGACATTTCGTGGAGCGATCTTCGTGATCGCTACGACGCCGTGATTATTGCAACGGGTGCGAGCGTTCCGCGTGACATCGATATTCCAGGAAGAAACCTTCTCGGAATCCACCACGCCATGGAGTACCTGACACCGTCAAACAAGGTGCAAGCCGGCGACACCCCCGTCGACCTGATTAACGCGGAGGGTCGCCACGTGGTGATTCTCGGTGGCGGGGATACCGGAGCGGATTGCTTGGGTACGGCCCACAGGCAGAACGCACTCTCCACCACGATGCTCGCGATCGGTAAGCAGCCACCGAGTGAGCGGCCCACAGAGCAACCGTGGCCTCTCGATCCGATCCTCTTCGAGGTTCAAAGCGCGCATGAAGAGGGCGGGGCACGCGAGTATCTTGCCTCGACCGTCGAGTTCTTGGGTAACGAGGCCGGTGAGGTCCGGGCTGTTGTCGTCTGCGAGACCGAGTATCGCGACGGGGGTCGCTTCCCCAAGCGCGGTACTGAGCGTGAAATTCCAGCGGACCTTGTTCTCCTTGCACTGGGGTATCGCGGAGCGGAACACGATATTGCCCAGGAGCAGATCAGTCTCAACGTCGACGACAGGGGAAACCTCGCCAGGGACGCCTCCTACGCCACCGAGGTCCCTGGTCTGTTTGTTGCTGGGGACGCAGGGCGTGGCGCGTCGCTGATCGTGTGGGCAATTGCGGAGGGTCGTGCAGTCGCGGCAGAGGTCGATCGGTTCCTTGAAGGCAGTACGCTATTACCGGCACCTGTCAGAGCCACCGACCGTCCCCTCCACGTCTAGCCGCCAAAGGAATTCATGAGACGCGCCAAAATCGTGGCCACCCTCGGGCCTGCAACTTCGACCTACGACGACATCATGTCGGTGCTGGAGGCCGGTGCGAATATTTTTCGGATGAACCTGTCTCACGGTTCTAAGGAGGTTCACGAGGAGATCTACGGAAATGTGAGGCGTGCCGCAGCGGATGCGGACAAACCGATCGGTGTCCTTGTGGACCTCCAAGGACCCAAGATTCGTCTCGAGAAATTCAGCGACGGGCCCCACGAGCTCGCTCCCGGTGACACGTTCACGATTACCACCCGCGATGTCGAAGGCACGAAAGACATCGTCGGGACGACGTATAAGGGGCTGCCTGGCGATGTGAAGGCGGGCGACACTCTGCTCATCGATGACGGGAAAGTGCGACTGGAAGCCGTGTCCACCAACGCTGAGGATGTTGTCACACGGGTCGTCGTGGGTGGTCCTGTGTCCAACAACAAAGGAATTAACCTCCCTGGCGTTGCTGTGTCTGCCCCGGCACTCTCCGAGAAGGACGAAGAGGACTTGCGCTGGGGTTTGGGTCTGGGGTGTGACTACGTTGCTCTGAGCTTCGTGCGGAGCGCCGCGGATGTCGATCGGGTCCGGGAGATCATGAGGGAAGAGGGTCGGTCTTGCCCCATCATCGCGAAGATTGAAAAGCCCGAAGCCGTGGAGGCCCTCGAGGAGATCGTCGATGCCTTCGATGGCATCATGGTCGCACGGGGTGATTTGGGTGTTGAACTGCCTCCCGAGACCGTTCCCATCGTCCAGAAGCGAGCCATCGAGTTCGCTCGCAAGATGGCTAAGCCTGTCATTGTCGCAACCCAGATGCTGGAGTCCATGATTGATGCGCCGGTTCCGACCCGCGCCGAGACCTCGGACGTCGCCAACGCCGTGCTGGACGGCGCCGATGCCGTAATGCTCAGTGGTGAGACCAGCGTGGGTAAGTACCCAGCGGTCACTGTCGCCACGATGGCGCGCATTCTTGCTTCTTCTGAGGAACACGGCCTGAGCAGGATTCCTCCCTTGGGCACCAAACCTCGCACCCAGGGTGGTGCCATCACGCTGGCCGCGGCCGAGGTAGCTGAGTTTGTCGAAGCAAAGTTCCTCTGCGTATTTACGGAGTCGGGTGACTCCGCCAGGCGGATGTCCAGGCTTCGCTCGCGCATTCCGATGCTGGCGTTCACTCCCTCGGAGGACGCCAGGCGTCGCATCGCGCTGACCTGGGGTATCGAGTCTTTCGCCACTCCGCGTGTCAAGCACACCGATGAGATGTACCCGCAGGTGGACAAGGCGCTACTGGAGAACGGTCTTGCCGAGGTGGGGGACAAGGTGGTCGTGATTTCCGGATCGCCCCCAGGAACCGTCGGAACGACCAATGACCTCCGTGTACACGTCATCGGTCAGGTCGAGTCTGTCGCCATCGACTAAGTCGAGTGTGCCGGATGTGGGATTTGAACCCACACGCCCTTTCGGACAAAGCATTTTGAGTGCTCCGCGTCTGCCATTCCGCCAATCCGGCCTGTCGCACAACACTGTGCGTAATGACCATACCGTAGGCTCGAAGGGTGAGTAACACCGCCCCTTCGTCGCCAACGGCCAAGCGCGTCATCGTGGCGGAGGATGAATCCCTGATCCGAATCGATGTCGTCGAAACCTTGCGGGATAACGGTTTTGAGGTGATTGCGGAAGCGGCTGATGGCGAAAAAGCAGTCGCCCTTGCGGAGGAACTGAAACCCGACCTTGTGGTGATGGACGTCAAAATGCCCCTCATGGACGGTATTTCCGCAGCGGAGATTCTGACAAAAAAGAAGATTGCGCCCGTCGTTCTGCTGACAGCGTTCTCACAGCGCGAGCTTGTTGAGCGGGCCAGCGAGGCAGGTGCGCTCGCCTATGTGGTGAAGCCGTTCACGCCTAATGACCTCATCCCTGCAATCGATATCGCTTTGGGTCGCTACGCGCAGATTCAAGCGCTCGAAGAAGAGGTCGCCGACATGGCCGAGCGTTTGGAAACCCGTAAGATTCTTGACCGCGCAAAGGGAATCCTGAACAACACCATGGGATTGACCGAACCCGAGGCATTCCGCTGGATTCAGAAGGCTTCCATGGATCGGCGCCTGACCATGAAAGAGGTCGCTCAGACCGTCATCGACCAGCTCGCAGAAAAGTCCGATAACCCCGAAATCTAAGCCGGACGGTCTTTGATGTAGTTCGTCATTCGCACAGTCGAGAGACGCCGTCCCTCTTCGTCGCGGATGGTGATTTGGTGTGTGGCCAGTGTCCGGCCCAAAACGAGCGCCTCACACGTGGCTTCGACCATCCCCTCGGTGACGGAGAGGGAGTGCGTCGCGTTGATCTCGATGCCGACCGCAATCTTGTCGGGCCCAGCATGAATAGCCGATGACATCGATCCCAGAGATTCCGCCAACACCACGTGGGCACCTCCATGAAGGAGCCCCACCACCTGACGGTTACCTTCGACCGGCATTCTGGCCACCGAAAGTTCTGCTCCCAGGGATACGAGCTGAATCCCCATTTTTCGGGCCAGTTCGCCACCTTCGGTCTCGATGAGACGCTTGACCAGCTCCGGGTCCATACCTTCGGGGAATTCGATCATCGTCTCTCCTAGACACGGTTGCCGACTTGTAGGCTGAGGCTGTGAGTGACAAGCCTACCTTGATGGTGATTGACGGTCACTCGCTGGCATTCAGGGCTTTTTACGCGCTCCCTGTTGACAGTTTTGTCTCTCCCGATGGTCAGCACACGAACGCCATCCACGGTTTCATTTCGATGTTCCTCGGACTGTTGAAAAAGGAGAACCCGACCCACGTGGCTGTCGCGTTTGACATTTCGCGCTTCTCGTTCAGGACTCGGATTTATCCCGAATACAAGGCGACCCGGGGGGAAACACCGTCAGAATTCATCGGTCAAGTTCCCTTGCTGCAGGAGGCTCTTGCGGCTATGGGTGTGGTGACGCTCACCAAAGAGGATTACGAAGCGGATGACATTCTCGCCACGCTCGCCCATCAGGGTGGCGAACAGGGTTTTGACGTTCTCGTCGTCTCGGGAGATCGCGACACTTTTCAACTCGTGACCGACCGCGTCACTGTGCTTTATCCAAGCGCGCGGGGAGTGGCCGAGCTCAAACGCTACACACCAGAGGCGGTCGAGGAGCGATACGGGATCCCACCCCATAAATACCCCGACATTGCCGCATTGGTCGGGGAGACCAGTGACAACTTGGTCGGCATCGACAAGGTGGGGGAGAAGACCGCGGTTAAGTGGATTACCCAGTACGGGTCCCTCGATGCTGTCCTGGAGAATGCCGAGGACATTGGGGGAGTAGTGGGCCAAAATCTGAGAGACCAGCGAGAGAGGGCTGTGCGCAATCGTGAGCTCAACAGATTGCTCACCGATATCGACCTCGATGTCACCCTCGACGACCTTCAACGTGGAGTGATTGACCCGATCGCCGTTCAAGAAGTGTTTTCCAAGTTGGGGTTCAAGACCCTAAAGTCTCGGGTTCTCGAACTAGCCGGCGCAGACACGGAAGACGCTCCCCAACAGGGGAACGAACCGGTCTCTTCGGTGGAGATTCCCTCAGAGCGAACTCTCGTCGATGAGGAGCTTCACGCGTGGATTGAGCGCCACGAGAACGAGCAACTGGGCCTAGCGGTCAGGGGGTCGGAGGGTATTCACGAGGTCGGGATCGCTTCATCGAGCGATGCGATTCGTGTGCCGTGGATTGAGGGGAGTCAGGACCATCTGCCGTTGGTTTCTGCGCTGGCAAGCCACGAGGCGGGCTGGGTCTGCTTCGATGGCAAAGAACTCCTCAAGAATGCGGATGCCTCTCTTCGAAGCATCTCGCTCACGGGGGACATTCGTGTGGGCTCTTGGGTACTCAACCCCTCAGGAAAGCCTCAGGGGATGGGAGCACTTTCCTCTGACCTGCTCGGCATCGACATCCCTGAGCCCGATCCGGATCAGCTCGTTCCCGAACACAACGCCCTTCCTGTCGGGGCGGAGGCATGGATAGTCAGAGCACTGTGGCTGCGGATAAGCGAAAAACTCACCGAAGGCGCGTCACAGGTTCTGCGCAACATCGAGATTCCGCTTGTGTCGGTCCTCGCAGACATGGAAACGCTCGGTATCGGCAGCGACCGAGAAAAGTTGGTGGCCATTAGCGACGAGTTGGCCACCATCAGTGCGAAGCATCAACAGGAGGCGTTCGCTGCCATCGGGCACGAAGTCAACTTGGGTTCACCCAAGCAACTGCAGACAGTCCTTTTTGAGGAACTGAACATGCCCAAGACCCGAGCCACGAAGACGGGGTACACCACGGATGCCAAAGCGCTTCAGGAACTTCAGGTATCCAACCCCCACCCGTTCCTCGATTCCCTTTTGGCCCACCGCGACAGCACGAAATTGCATCAAATTGTGGAGGGTCTCATCGCCTCCGTGGCCCAAGACGGCCGGATTCACACGACATTCGATCAGACGGGAACCAGTACCGGACGCCTGTCCTCTTCGGACCCGAATCTGCAGAACATTCCCGTCCGAACTGATGTGGGAGCACAGATTAGGTCAACTTTTATCGCGTCACCTGACGCGGAAGGGCTCCTGACCGCTGATTATTCCCAGATTGAGATGCGGATCATGGCCCATCTGTCCGAAGACTCCGGCCTAATCGAGGCTTTCCAGGGTGGGGAAGACCTCCATCGATTTGTGGGAGCTCGGATATTCGATGTCGCGCCTGATGACGTCACTCCACTTATGAGAACCAAAGTCAAGGCGATGAGTTACGGGCTTGCTTATGGTCTCTCGGCCTATGGCCTGGCTCAGCAGCTAGGCATCAGTCCCAGCGAAGCGAAGGAACTCATGACCGAGTACTTTCGGCGTTTCGGGAATGTTCGTAACTACCTGAGGACGGTCGTGGAGAAGGCTAAGCAAGATGGCTTCACGGAGACCCTTTTTGGACGTAGGCGACCGTTTCCAGACCTCAGTTCGCCGAATCGCATCGTGCGCGAAGCAGCGGAGCGTCAAGCCCTGAACGCTCCCATCCAAGGAACGGCAGCCGACATCATCAAGATTGCTATGCGGGATATTGCCCAGCACCTAACACAATCGGATCTTCGCTCCCGAATGGTTTTGCAGGTCCATGACGAGTTGGTTTTCGAAGTGATGAAGGGTGAACAAGCTGAACTGGAGGAGCTCGTCGTCACCAAGATGGCTGGTGCTGCAAAGCTCCTTGTTCCTCTCGACGTTCAGGTAGGTTTTGGACCCAACTGGGACGCTGCTGCACATTAGGTTGTGGAATCACGGACAGCCCGGATACACTGGGGGGTCGCCCAAAAGGGGCGATTTATTGTGTCCACCTGCATTCCGCTTGCGGAGTGCCCGAGTAGAAAACCATTGTCCGTACCTACATGACTTCTAAGACGACAGCCGGTCCAAAGCAAATCGCAATCAACGACATCGGTAACTCCGATGATTTCTTGGCAGAGGTCGAGAAAACACTCAAATTCTTCAACGACGGAGACCTCATCGAGGGCACCGTCGTCAAAATCGACAGGGACGAGGTTCTCCTCGACGTCGGTTACAAGACTGAGGGCGTCATTCCCTCACGTGAACTTTCCATCAAGCACGACGTCGATCCCACCGAGATTGTCACTGTTGGTGACGCTGTTGAAGCGTTGGTTTTGCAGAAAGAGGACAAAGAAGGTCGCCTCATTCTGTCCAAGAAGCGCGCTCAATACGAGCGGGCATGGGGCGACGTAGAAAAGATTAAGGAAACCGATGGCGTGGTCACCGGTTCCGTGATCGAGGTCGTCAAGGGTGGCCTGATCGTCGATATCGGACTCCGCGGATTCCTTCCGGCTTCGCTGATTGAACTGCGTCGCGTCCGAGACCTCACCCCCTACCTCGGGCAAGAAGTCGAGGCCAAGATTCTGGAGCTCGACAAGAACCGCAACAACGTGGTGCTCTCGCGTCGCGCGCTCCTTGAGGCTAGCCAGAGCGAGAACCGATCCTCCTTCCTCGAGAACCTCGCCAAGGGCCAGGTTCGCAAGGGTGTCGTGTCGTCGATTGTGAACTTTGGTGCCTTCGTGGACCTCGGCGGTGTCGATGGTCTCGTCCACGTCTCCGAGCTCAGCTGGAAGCACATTGAGCACGCCAGTGAGGTTGTCGAGGTCGGCCAAGAGGTCACGGTGGAGGTACTCGAGGTCGACATGGACCGCGAACGTGTGTCCCTGTCGCTGAAGGCCACCCAAGAAGACCCCTGGCAGGTTTTCGCACGCACCCACGCCATCGGGCAGATTGCACCAGGTGCTGTGACGAAGCTCGTTCCTTTCGGTGCGTTTGTGCGCGTCGCGGATGGTATCGAGGGGCTAGTGCACATCTCAGAGCTCTCCGACAAGCACATCGAGTTGGCTGAGCAGGTTGTGTCCACCGGGGACCAGGTGTTCGTCAAGATCATTGACATTGATCTGGAGCGTCGCCGGATTTCGTTGTCGATTAAGCAGGCGAACGAGGGCGTGGATCCCGAGGGTACGGAGTTCGACCCCGCGCTCTATGGAATGCCGACCGAGTATGACGACAAAGGCAATTACGCGTACCCCGAGGGCTTCAACGTCGAGACAGGGGAATGGCTGGAAGGCTTTGACGACCAGCGCAAGGTCTGGGAGCAGCAATATGCAGACGCCCAGGCTCGCTGGGAAGCTCACAAAGCCCAGGTTGCTCACATGGCCTCGATTGTTATCGAACCTGTCGAGGGAGCCGGAGCCGAAGATGACGCCCCCGCACCTGCTGCCGTCGAGGATGAGCAGGCAGGAACGTTGGCCGATGACGAAGCGCTCTCCGCTCTGCGCGAGAAGCTCGTCGGCACTGAAGAGTAAGAGCCTCCTCGTGAACGCGGGCCTCCACGGGGTTGGTCCGTGCGTGGTTCGCCTCTCCGGCTTGGCGCGATGACTGTTGTCGCGCTGACCGGTGGCGTCGGGGCGGGTAAGTCGACCGTCGCCGAGGTGTTGGCATCCCGCGGGCCTCACATCATTGATGCGGACCTCCTCGCGCGGCAGGCCGTGGAGCCTGGATCTCAGGCCTTGGAGGAAATTGCTGCACGGTTTGGCCCGGGCGTTCTCGATGAGAAAGGTCACCTCGACAGAGGGAAGCTCGGCACCATTGTTTTCAGCGATGCGGTCGCGCGATCTGCTCTCAACGACATTGTTCATCCTCAGGTGAAGAAGCTCTACGACGAAGCGCTCGCGATGGCTGAGCTGGAGCGTCCCAACACGGTGATTGTGTACGTGGTGCCACTGCTGGCTGAGGCGCGACAGGTCTCCGAGTTTGATTCTGTGATTGTTGTTCACGCCCCCGCCGAGATGCGTGTTCAACGGCTGATGGAATACCGGGGAATGTCTTCTGCGGAGGCTCGTGAGCGGGTGGATGCGCAGGTATCCGACGAAGAAAGGCTCTCACTCGCGCATGTCGTACTGGATGCTTCAGGAGACCTTGACTCAACGAAACACGCAGCGCACCAGCTCTACGAGGAACTCGTCAGTCATTGGCCTGATCGGTTGAGCGAGCTTTCCCGGCATTTCCCCCGAGACGAGTCTTAGGCTCCCGGTATGGAAGCCACACGCTCGTTTCGCCCCTTCGAGGTTGTCTCTGAGTTCACGCCGAGTGGCGATCAGCCCAAAGCACTGGACGAACTGGAAGGCAAAATCCGTGCCGGGGAGTCAGATGTGGTCTTACTGGGGGCTACCGGTACCGGTAAATCTGCCACAACGGCCTGGCTCATCGAGAGACTTCAGCGTCCCGCCCTCGTGTTAGCTCATAACAAGACCTTGGCGGCCCAGCTCGCCAACGAGTTGCGCGACATGCTTCCGCATAACGCAGTCGAGTACTTCGTGTCCTACTACGACTACTACCAACCCGAAGCGTACGTCCCTCAGACCGACACGTTCATCGAGAAGGACAGCTCCATCAACGCGGAAGTGGAGAGACTCCGCCACTCCACTACGAACTCCCTCTTGAGCCGACGCGATGTGGTGGTGGTGTCCACGGTCTCCTGCATTTACGGACTGGGAGCTCCCGAGGATTACTTCCAGGCGATGGTGCCGCTCCAGGTTGGGCAACGAATCTCTCGCGAACACCTGATCAGGGACTTCGTTCAAATGCAATACGAGCGAAACGATATTGCTTTCGAGCGGGGAACATTCCGGGTGCGCGGGGACACTATCGAGATCATTCCGGTCTATGAGGAACTCGCTATCCGTATTGAAATGTTCGGAGACGAGATTGAAACTCTGAGCTACTTGCATCCCCTGACCGGCGAAACCCTTTCCGTGGCAGAAACTATCAGCGTCTTTCCCGCCACCCACTATGCAGCGTCTCCGGAAACCATGAAGCGTGCAGTGGGCACGATTCGAGCAGAGCTGGAGGAACGGGTGGGTGAGTTGGAGTCGCAGGGAAAGCTTCTCGAAGCCCAGCGACTCCGTATGCGCACCACCTATGACCTTGAAATGATGGAGCAGCTCGGTTTTTGCTCGGGTATTGAGAACTATTCCCGCCATATCGACGGTCGCTCGCCCGGCGAAGCACCGAACTGTCTTCTCGACTACTTCCCCGACGACTTTCTCACTGTCATTGATGAGTCTCACGTGACGGTGCCCCAGATTGGAGGTATGTATGAGGGTGACGCGTCCCGCAAACGCACGCTCGTCGAGCACGGTTTCCGCCTTCCGAGCGCCATGGACAATCGCCCCCTGCGTTTCGATGAGTTTCTCGAGCGCACCGGGCAGAAACTTTATCTTTCTGCAACCCCTGGACCTTATGAGATGGGGTTAACCGACGGCGTTGTGGAGCAAATCATTCGACCGACGGGGCTCGTTGACCCTCGGATCGTGACGAAACCTGTTGAGGGCCAGATTGATGACCTGCTCGAATCGATTCGCCTGCGAGTCGATAAAGACGAGCGCGTGTTGGTGACGACTTTGACCAAGAAAATGGCAGAAGACCTCACCGATTACCTCGATGACGCCGGGGTGAAGGTGCGATATCTGCACTCCGATGTCGACACCTTGAGGAGAGTTGAACTACTGACTGAACTGCGGGCTGGAGTGTTCGACGTACTTGTCGGTATCAACCTGCTGAGGGAGGGCCTTGACCTTCCCGAGGTATCACTCGTGGCGATTCTCGATGCCGACAAGGAGGGCTTCCTGCGTTCGGGAACCTCCCTCATCCAGACCATCGGGCGTGCCGCGCGTAATGTCTCGGGTGAAGTGCATATGTATGCCTCCAGCGTGACGAAGTCGATGGCACACGCCATCGAAGAGACTGAGCGCCGTCGAGAGAAGCAGCTCGCCTATAACGCTGAGAACGGGATTGATCCCGCACCGCTCCGAAAAAAGATCGCCGATATCACCTCCGTTCTCGCCAGAGAGAAGGCTGACACGGAGAAGTTGGTCGCGTCGGCTCCAGAGAAAGCTGGTGAAGGATTCGTTCGCACTGAGTTGGTCAAGAGTGGCCCTGACGAACTCTCTGGACTCATCGCGACCCTTACTGATCAGATGATGCAGGCCTCCGCCGAGCTCAAGTTTGAACTTGCGGCAAAAATTCGAGACGA
>JALQXU010000239.1:305-693 GCA_023263045.1 Pontimonas sp. | reverse complement strand
AACGAGTCTGCGAGTTGCTGGTTGAGCTCCTTTATTGTAGATAGGTCTCAGGGCCTATGCATCCCCACGTCTTGCTGGGCGGAAAAATCGATATCTCAATCGATTTTCTCCGCTACAAAATCGTCAAACATCGACCCTTCCCTGGCCAACAAATCCATAATTTTAATAAAACCGGCTCCCGAAACCAATATAGATCGATAGAGCATAAAAAGATCTCAATTCTGACAAAGTCTCAGCTTCCAAATCCATCAGGACGACCAAAAAATGCCCCAAAAACCTTCCCAAAAATCCGTCGACCTCAACCGACCTCAACCGACCTCACCCGGACCCCTTCATAAACCATTCAAAATTAAGGATTTGGGCCTTCTAACCTATATATATATATATC
>JALQXU010000239.1:0-295 GCA_023263045.1 Pontimonas sp. | reverse complement strand
TCCAAATCCATCAGGACGACCAAAAAATGCCCCAAAAACCTTCCCAAAAATCCGTCGACCTCAACCGACCTCAATCGACCTCAACCGACCTCACCCAGACCCCTTCATAAACCATCCAAAAATAAGGATTTGGGCCCTCTAACCCATATAGCGAGAAAGAGCGTTTCGCGGCGATGCTCACGGTGTAATTCTCAGCTTCTAACTCCTAAATTTCGTCGAGCCACGTCTCGATGTCCAGAAGGGTGTGAAAGCTCGGAATTTCACATCCCCTCGTTATGCTGAGGCGAAAACATCG
>JALQXU010000238.1 GCA_023263045.1 Pontimonas sp. | reverse complement strand
GGAGCTAACGTCATTCCATCATCCACCGGTGCTGCCAAGGCCGTCGGTAAGGTCATCCCAGAGCTCAATGGAAAGCTCACCGGTATGGCTTTCAGAGTCCCAACCACTAACGTTTCCGTTGTTGACCTCACCTGCACCCTCAAGAGCGCCGCCTCTTATGACGATATTTGCGCTGAGATGAAGAAGGCTTCTGAGACCTATATGAAGGGTGTTCTTGGATATACCGAAGATGCCGTTGTCTCCCAGGACTTCGTGACCTGCCCATTGTCCTCATGCTTCGACAAGGATGCCGGTATCCAGCTCGACCCACACTTCGTCAAGGTCGTCTCCTGGTACGACAACGAGTGGGGCTACTCCAACAGACTCGTCGATCTCTCCCACCACATGGCCACCAAGGATGGAAACCTCGAGTGAAATAGTTGAAATGGAAAACAACTGGTTGTTATAGAACTAGGTATCTCAGTCTTTTTAGAGGTGATGGCCACAGCCACTATTTAAAATATTCATTCATAAATAAAGCAAGCTCTCATATTTACCAAACACACATGCTATTTCTCAATTTGATATTTGATTAATTTTGATTATTAAAGTCATCCTGACTTCACTTAAAAAATTTAGACGCAATCAAGCGTTGCATTTCTCAACCAATTTTTCGCCAATTGCTTCAAATAAAATTAAATTCACTTTCCTGGGGTTTTGGGGTTTTGGGG
>JALQXU010000237.1 GCA_023263045.1 Pontimonas sp. | reverse complement strand
CCACCTCAACCGCCCGACCAGTGCCAGGGATGTCGTCTTGGTCAACGCAGACTGCAATGTCACTGTGTGATTCAACGGCCTCGCGGATGCGCTCTGCTTCGTGGCGAACCACCACAACAAGTTGCTCGGGATCGAGAGCTTCGGCGGTGGCAAGCACGTGCCCAATCAGGGGAACTCCGGCAAGCGGGTGAAGAACCTTGGGGGTAGCCGATTTCATCCGGGTTCCCTGCCCAGCGGCCAGCACAACAGCGGCCAGCGGAGAGGGGCTCATGCCTCTACTTTATTGCCCCTGCAGGCATTCCGGGGCGGGCATGCCCGAAGAGAGCCAAAAACTGGCTCCGCCCCCAGGATTCGAACCTAGACCTAACAGCTCCAAAGGCTGTCGTGCTGCCGTTACACCAAGGCGGATTGCGTCGTGCGCCCATACAGTCTGCCAGACCCGATAATAGGGGGATGCCAGAACGCTTTGATGACGTCGATCGAATTGTCCAAGCGTGGCGCTCGGAACGCTCCGATGTGGACTTCAAACCCTTGGAGGTTCTCTCTCGGGTGACCAGAATTTCAATACATTTGGAGCGTTTGCGCCGCGCGGTCTTTAGCGTTCACGGCCTCGACGTGTGGGAATTTGATGTGTTGGCGACCCTTCGTCGAGCCGGCAAGCCCTACCAACTCACCCCCACTGCACTCATGGCACAAACTCTCGTCACCAGT
>JALQXU010000236.1 GCA_023263045.1 Pontimonas sp. | reverse complement strand
TCAGCGAGAGCAGGGTGACCTGCCATGAGAGCAGGAACATCGTGATCAGCACGATGGTCACCGTGATGACGTTGCCGACGACGCCGCTCAAGGTCGAGGTGAAGGCTTGCTGAGCGCCGATGACATCGGAGTTGAGGCGTGAGACAAGGGCGCCCGTTTGAGCACGCGTGAAGAAGGCAATCGACTGCTCCTGCACGTGACCGTAGACCTGGGTGCGCAGGTCGAAGATGAGTCCCTCACCGATACGGGCGGAGTACCAACGGCTGACCACGCCGACCAGTGCGTCGAGGATGGCCAGCCCCGCGATGCACAGGGCCAGGACAGTCACCAGCGTCGCATTGCCCTGCGATATGCCGTTGTCCACGATCTGGCGGAAGAGCAACGGCTGGGCCACGGTGAGCAGTGATGCCACGACCAGGGTGAAGAGGAAGGCCGCGACGAGTGCCTTGTAGGGGCGCGCGTAGGTCAGGATGCGGCGCAGGACGCCGCGCTCGACCTTCTTGACCTGAGCGGGGTCGCGAGTGAGGGACTGGTAGACAGCCCAGGGATTGACGCCCGACACCTCAGCCGCCTAATAGGGCGAGCAGGGAGCGCAGTCGACGCGCCTGGGCGGCACGCTCAGCAGCCTGCTGCTCGAGCGCGGTGCGGTCCTGTGCCCCCCGCAGCAGCGATGTCAGCTCTCGGACGGCACCGGGCGGCGTGGCATGCAGGGAGCCCAGCAACTC
>JALQXU010000235.1 GCA_023263045.1 Pontimonas sp. | reverse complement strand
AGGCTTTCGTTGTTCATCAACCATATTGAGGCGAATGGTGCCAATTGCTGCCACTTGAACCAAAGATTTGTTGGCAACTTGAACCCGCACCGTCGGTGCAACATCATCAATGGTTTCAAATAAACTGATGTCGTTGGTAACTGAGACGGTTGCACCAGAATCAACGGTGAATGCATTCTTTCCCGAAGAAACTGACATTGAATTCTGCTTGTGTTTTGCAGTTCTTGCACTTCTTCCGATGTGGAAAGCCACTTTTGGCTGCTTTCTGGGCCTGTTGGCATCAAATACTTCTCGTTGCTTGGCTGGCCTGTGTTTTCTGATAAGAGAGGCATCATATGCCAAGTAAGTAGTATTTTGCTGACAGTCATTGCAGCATGCATGCCCGGAATCACTGCAAGTAGCAAGAAGGAGAAATATATTTTTGCAGAAATGAAAAGCTTTTGGTCCATTTTTCCTTTGAGGCATTTAATATTCATAAGTAAGGTGTGTACGAAAGAACGTACGTTTGCGCAAGGACGCAATGACACAAGAATGTCGGGAACAGAAACTGTCGGTATACTCGCCCCCCGGACCGGGGCCGCTGCTTAGCTTACTTATAGTTACTCAGAAATAAGGTAACGAGAGGGGTCAAAGAAGCCCCTAGAAAACACACACGCAAGAACGCTGTGTCATGTCCAAATTTGCTGAAGATGCATTGCGTGATTGTTTTGATGCAAGTGGTGGATGG
>JALQXU010000234.1 GCA_023263045.1 Pontimonas sp. | reverse complement strand
TTTTGAAAAGTATTTTGGGCATTTTGGGGGCTTAATTTTGGATTTGAGAGCTGAGATTTTGTCAGAATCGAGATTTTTTAATGCCGCACCTGCCCAGAAAGTTTTCGGGAGCTGATTTTATTAAAATTATGGATTTTTGAGCCATGGAAGGGTCGAATTTTCACCAAAATTTTGGCCAAAGTTATTTCTGAGAAAATCGACTTTAGCCACCCATAAGACGTGTTGATATTTTTGATCCCACTGGAGAACCACGCCGGACCCCATCCCAGAACCACCTCAGAACCACCCTGGAATCACGCCCGAAGCACCCCCAATTTCATAAAATCAATCAAATTGAAGGATTTGAGCCCTGGGACCCATCTCATCAGAAAGAGCGTGCAAAAATATGCCGAAAGTTGAAATCGAGAGCTTCTGAGACCGTCTGGGCGTCGAGTTATGGCCAAATTACTGTTTTGAAACCCAGAATTTGGATTTTTGCGGGGGGGGTCCCACCCCCCGCTGCCGTAGCAGGTTTGTCGGACCCAAATTGGGCCTACATGACCCGGGGACCCCACTCGCACAACAACCCGACTCACACGAAAACCCGAACCTGATATCTGATGTCAGACATGACATGATCCCCCACTATATCAGGTCGCATTGCAGGGGGAATAGGTAACGCTAGGGCGAAAACATCGATATCTCGGCCGACTTTTTCCTCGCCAAAATCCTCAAAATTCGACCCTTCCTCGGTCAACAAA
>JALQXU010000233.1 GCA_023263045.1 Pontimonas sp. | reverse complement strand
GAGCCGGACCTTCTCTACATCGACCTCCACCTCATCCACGAGGTCACGAGCCCCCAGGCCTTCGACGGCCTGCGGCTCAGCGGCCGCTCGGTCCGTCGCCCCGACCTGACCCTCGCCACCGAGGACCACAACATCCCGACGACCGACCTCGACAAGCCGATCGCCGACCCTGTGTCCCGCACCCAGGTCGAGACGCTGCGGCGCAACGCCGAGGAGTTCGGCGTCCGCCTGCACCCGATGGGTGACATCGACCAGGGCATCGTCCACGTCGTCGGTCCCCAGCTCGGTCTCACGCAGCCGGGCATGACGATCGTGTGCGGCGACTCGCACACCTCGACCCACGGCGCGTTCGGATCGATCGCGTTCGGCATCGGCACGAGCGAGGTCGAGCACGTGCTCGCCACCCAGTCGCTCTCGCAGGCCCGGCCCAAGATGATGGCCGTCGAGGTCGACGGTGCGCTGCCCGAGGGCTCCACCGCCAAGGACCTGATCCTCGCGCTCATCACGCAGGAGACGACCGGCGGCGGTCAGGGCTACATCGTCGAGTACCGCGGCGAGGCCATCCGTGCGCTCTCGATGGAGGAGCGCATGACGATCTGCAACATGAGCATCGAGTGGGGTGCCAAGGCCGGGCTGATCGCGCCCGACGAGACCACGTTCGACTACATCCAGGGTCGTCCCCACGCCCCGCAGGGTGCCGCGTGGGACGAGGCCGTGGCCTACTGGTCGAGCCTGACGACCGACGACGACGCCGAGTTCGACAAGGTCGTGCGCATC
>JALQXU010000232.1 GCA_023263045.1 Pontimonas sp. | reverse complement strand
AATTGCGGAGGTAATGATCACGGAGCTTGCAAAGCCCACCACCGACATGAACACCGGCAAGTCAAAAACATAGAAGGCCACGTCTTGGCCAAATTCTGGGTCGGCCACACCGAACTCGGTGCGGTTG
This sequence comes from Pontimonas sp., assembly GCA_023263045.1. Lineage (GTDB taxonomy): Bacteria > Actinomycetota > Actinomycetes > Actinomycetales > Microbacteriaceae > Pontimonas. The sequence goes on along the minus strand of JALQXU010000232.1, from coordinate 651 downwards.
AGCCACAGGAGATACTGCGGCCACGAATTAGCAGCGGCAAGGCCCGAAAACAGACCCAACACCGCAGGAACCGCGAGCATCGCAAGGCGGCGAAGTGGGTCAATAAGCTGCCGGTAACGGTCAAGTTCGTTGGTCAGGCGGGCATAGACCGGGCGGAACCGATAGGCAAGATCGATGCTGATACCCACCGGCAACGCCATGCCCAAGAAACCCACAACAAACATTGCCGCGGTAGCAAACCACTGGGTCAGCAACACGTTGAGGTAGCCCGCGTGGTCAAACCACAACACCTCGGTGTAGAGCGATGCGAAGGTGAAAAACGCCGCAACGATGGCGGCGAGAATACCCGCAGTGATACCGAAGGTCACCCTGGATCGGTTTTGACCTGGACGAGTGGTTTGTGACACGAAATCTCCCGCGTTCTATCCGCTAAGTACCGCGCCAGTCTACAAACCCTTGGTGCCGACCCCCTGGGATTCCTCTGTGGGCATAGCGTCCTGTGGGACCTGGCAACTAGGTAGCGGCTCTCCCTGCTGAATCAGATCGAGTACGTCAAGCGCTTCAGACAGAGTGCTCACGGGAACAATCCGGGTTCCTCGGACGGTTTCTGAGGGAACGAGGTCGCAATTGCTGCGAGGAATCAAGAAATAC
>JALQXU010000231.1 GCA_023263045.1 Pontimonas sp. | reverse complement strand
TCACGGTGTCGAGGGAGCCGAGATTCGACTCTGTGGAGAGATGGTTGCGCGGAAGCTCCGGCGAGAATGACCTCCCCCGGCTCACCATGTCGTATCCCGGCCCGGAGCGAGGGACCAAGGTCTGGAATCCAGCTCAGCGCATCCTGCTCATCGGGCACCCGGCCGCAGATTCGCAGGGCAATATTGGCCATCATGGCCGCGGAGAGGACACCAGTCACACGCTGAGTGGAGATGATGACGTGAACACCGAGTGAGCGACCCCTGGCGAGCACATCAGCCAGTGCTGGCTGGAACTCCGGAAAAGTAGTCAGCAACCACGCCGCTTCATCGATAACGACGATGAGCCGAGGACAGTGCACACTCGGGTCAAGATCGGCGACGTCTGTCACGCCATGGGCATCGAGTATCTTCTCCCGCCTCAGGAGCTCGCAGTGCAATCCAGTGAGAGCCCGTGAACCTCCAGACCCCTCCATATCTGTGATCGACCCGATCGTGTGAGGCAGGTCTTGCAAGGCTCGAAGACCTGCTCCCCCTTTGAAATCAATCAGGACGCACACCACGTTGTCTGGTGGGTAGCGGGCGACAAGACTGCCCACGAGCGCGGTCACGGTGACGCTTTTCCCACTCCCTGTGGCACCCCACACCACAGCGTGGGGACCCTCCCGCACCAGGTCCCATGTCGGTGACGAGTCTGAGAGCTGGAACCACAATCGACCTTGTGCAGAGATGTCGTGAAATGGGTCTGGCTCGGGAGACTCATCGAGAGCCGAGAAGCGTCGGAGA
>JALQXU010000230.1 GCA_023263045.1 Pontimonas sp. | reverse complement strand
CGCTGCTGCTTGCCGCTGCTGCTTGCTGCTGCTGCTTGCTGCTGCTGCTTGCTGCTGCTGCTTGCTGCTGCTGCTTGCTGCTGCTGCTTGCTGCTAAAATATTTTCTCGCCCTTGAGACCTAAAAGGGTGTTGTAAAACCAATCTGGTAAACCAGCTTGGTGACCCTAATCAAGACTTCATACTAGGACCGAGCTGGTTGATGATTTCATGACTTTGAGACCTTTTATGGCCCTGTGGCCCTATGGTTCTGTGGTTCTATGGTTACACGGCCTCGCTCGGCCCCGGTCCTCGCTAACGCTCGTCCCAGGGCCTCGCTCGGCCTTGCACGGCTTCTGTGGTCCGCAGGTCGCGCGCACACGGCTCTAGTGGTCCGTAGGTCGCACGCGCACGGCTCCAGTGGTCCGCATGTCGCGCGCGCACGGCTCCAGTGGACCGCAGGTCGCGCGTGCACAGCTCGTATGGTCTGCAGGTCGCGTGCGCACGGCTCTTGTGGTCCGCAGGTCGCGCGCGCATGGCTTCTGTGGTCCACAGGTCGCACGCGCACAGCTCTTGTGGTCCGCATGTCGCGCGCGCACGGATCCAGTGGTCCGCATGTCGCGCGCGCACGGCTCCAGTGGTCCACAGGTCGCGCGCGCATGGCTTCTGTGGTCCGCAGGTCGCACGCACACGGCTCTAGTGGTCCGCATGTCGCGCGCACGCACGGTTCCAGTGATTTTTTCGCGATTTTCTCGCAATTACTGTTTTTTCGCGATTTCCCGCATTTTTTTTTTGCGATTCTTTTTTTTGCGATTCTTTT
>JALQXU010000022.1 GCA_023263045.1 Pontimonas sp. | reverse complement strand
CTTCTTGTCCCCGATCGGAATTGATATCGGGTATTTCGGGCTTATCGTGTCCCACGCGACCTTCTGCATTGTCATGGTCTTCAACAACGTCTTTGCTCGATTGAAGAGAATGAATCCCAGCCTTCAAGAAGCATCCATGGATTTGGGAGCGGGCCTCTGGGAGACGTTCCGGTTAGTGACCTTCCCCCAATTCCGTTCATCCTTCATCGCAGGGGCGCTTCTCGCCTTCGCCCTCAGCTTTGACGAGGTGTACGTCACGATCTTTACTGCTCCTCCAGGAGTCGACACCTTGCCGCTCTGGATCTTGAAAGAGATGGCGCGACCCAACCAGGCCAGTGTGGTCAACGTGGTCGCAACGGTGGTGATTCTTCTCTCGCTTATTCCGGTCTACATATCCCAAAGACTCGCGCGCGACGACGACCAACGGTAGGGAATATCGACCGGGTCCCAGCCGTTACTGATTCCAGGAGGTTGTGATGAGTGAGTGGAACTACACGAAGTGTGCCAAACCTTTCTCCAGCGTGGAAGAAGCTAGGGAGTACATGACGACCCGCGGTTTTGAAGGCCAGATTCTGGCTCGCGAGAGTGGGGGCTACACCGCTGTGTGCCCGACTTATCCGGAGGGTTTTTATCCCGACGCCGTTCACGTGGAGACGGTGACACTCGGCACTGGAGGGTGTTGCGACTAAAGACCCACGAGTTTGTCGGTATCTCCGTAGACCTCCATGGCCCCGACTTGGGCGAGAGTGTCGAGTGCCACCCGGCCCTCCGGAGTGGTGTGGGTCAGGTGGATGGTGGCGGTGAGAGTTTCTTCCACTCGCTGGTGCATGGCCTCGCGGAGAGGCGCGTGCAGCGCGCCTCCACCGCTTCGCTCAGCATCGATGCGAAGAACACCATCGGGGCCTTCTAGTTCCCAGTGCACATGGGTGTCGGTGATTTCCAGAAGTCGCTCTTTCGTGCGGTTATACGTGGTAAACCGATGCAACTTTCCGGAGTGGTAGAGGCCAGCAATAAAGCCCCTGAAGGCACCACCCAACCAGGGAATGATCGCGACCGACCCGATAAAGGATGCATCGGGTGCTCCCTCAAGATGGTTGGAGTGAAGCCACACGTAGCCCTCGGGGAACGCTTTCCCCCAGTCTTTCTCGATGTAGCCGCGCCCGCCAGCAAATTCCTGGCTGGTTCCCTCAATTTCCAGGGTCCCCTCTAGGCCATGGCCAAAGGAGACGATGCCGTGGAAGCACTCCATGAAGGGAACTAGTCCGTACCAGCCCATAATTCCTGGTTCCCTTAGGGTTACCGGCCAGGGGTTTAAGGCTGAGGTAAACGTCACCTCTCCGCGCAACTCAGGCAGATTCAATGACACTCCCTGAGCAGAAAACCGGTTATCTCCGACAGAAACCGAAAATTCTGAGCTACTCGCTGTGAACTCGTCGACGGGGAAGCGGTGGTACCACGAGCGACCCGTGCTTCCGTCCAGGACTTGGACGAAAGATTCGCGAGTGTGGCCATCGAGGCCGAGGAAAATTCCCGGAATGACCGCCCATCGCTGCCATAAGTCCTCCGAGACAAGCTTGATGTACCAGCCCTCGAAGAACTTGCTTGTCACTCTTTCCCCGTGGAAAGCATGCGGGTTTCGTACGCCGCGAACATAGTCCCAGGGGCTTCGCATGCCCCGAGGCTATCGCACAGCCTCCACTCCACTCGGGCTACCATCCAGCATTGAGGCGTACCCTTAGAGCAATGCCAGAAACCCCTGATCCCCTTGATCGCATCCTCGCTCAGGAGAGCGAACCGAGCGCCCGGGTACGAGTCTTTGGTGGTGATACTGGCCTGCCTCGGTCACCACTGCGCGATATGACCGCGGGTGAACTCGACCTGGAGCAGCGTCAAGGGTTGCGTAGAGTCAGTGGACTTTCCACAGAGCTCGAAGATGTCACAGAGGTCGAGTATCGAGAACTCAGGCTGGAGAAGGTGGTGCTTATCGGGGTGTATTCGCAGGGCACGGCAATCGAAGCGGAGAACTCCCTCACAGAGTTAGCGGCACTGTGTGAAACGGCGGGGGCCCAAGTTCTTGAAGGGGTTATCCAACGCCTTCCACACCCGGATCCCTCCACCTATCTCGGCAAAGGGAAAGCCCAGGAGCTCGCAAGCCTTGTGGCCGAAGTGAGGGCTGACACCGTCGTCGCGGATACCGAACTCGCTCCCTCTCAGCGCAGAGCTTTAGAAGACGTCGTGAAGGTTAAGGTTATCGATCGGACCGCCGTTATCCTCGATATTTTCTCGCAGCACGCGAAGACCAGGGAGGGTAAAGCGCAGGTGGAGCTCGCCCAACTGCAGTACCTGCTGCCGCGCCTTCGCGGGTGGGGTGAGTCGATGAGCCGACAAGCCGGTGGCCAAGTCGGTGGCGCGGGAGCAGGAATGGGAAGCCGTGGACCCGGTGAGACAAAGATTGAGCTCGATCGGCGTCGCATCAACACACGCATGGCGAAGCTTCGGGCTCAGATCAAGTCCTTTGGCCCGTCGCGCGAGACAAAACGAGCGAATCGTCGCCGCACCGGAATCCCCAGTGTTGCCATTGCCGGCTACACGAACGCAGGGAAGTCATCGTTGCTCAATCGGCTCACCGGCGCAGGAGTGCTCGTGGAAGATGCGCTCTTCGCCACGCTGGACGCCACGGTGCGCAAGGCCACAACACCCAGCGGTCGAGCATTCACGCTGACGGACACGGTTGGATTCGTCCGAGCGCTTCCGCACGAGCTCGTGGAAGCGTTTCGCTCCACTCTGGAAGAGGTCGCGGGTGCCGACGTGATTGTCCATGTCGTCGATGCCACCCATCCGGATCCCGGAGCGCAGCTTCAGACTGTCCGCGAAGTAATGGCTGACGTGGGGGCACGAGACATCCCCGAAATCGTGGTGTTCAACAAGGTGGACAAGGTGAGCCCTGGCACGACCATGATGCTTCGTGGCCTCGAACCACGCGCCCTGTTTGTCTCCGCTGCCACGGGGGAGGGCGTTCCTCGTCTTCTCGAGGAAATCGATCGGACACTTCCTGGCCCTACCATCCCCCTCACCGTCCTCATTCCTTTCGAGCGAGGAGACCTCGTGGCGCTTCTCCACGACGAGGCCCTGGTGACATCGAGTAGTTACGAGGAGGGCGGTACCCGAGTGGAAGCGCTGGTGGAACAGCGCCACCTCGATACGTTTACCCCGTTCGTTGTTGCAGAGGTGGAGGGGAGTTAGTCGAGCAACGAGTTCCCCGCCAGATAGGCGGCACCGACAATTCCCGCATTGTTGAGAAGGGCTGCTGGCTTGACCTCGGTCGAGACGTCAAAGAACGGGAAGAACTCCTCGTGCTCTTTCGACACTCCGCCTCCAATCAAGAAGAGATCGGGGCTAAAAAGCTTCTCCACATGGCGGAGGAACCGATTCACACGACGCCCCCATGTTTCGAAATCGAGTCCTTCGCGCTCCCTCGCGGCGTTGGAGGCGCGTTTTTCCGCATCGACTCCGTCGAGCTCCATATGGCCCAGTTCCGTGTTGGGAACAAGCTGTCCATTCATCAAGAACGCACTCCCGATCCCGGTGCCAAGGGTCAGCACGATGACAAGCCCCGGCACGCCAGCTGCCGCACCATACTGGGCTTCCGCGACTCCCGCCGCGTCAGCGTCATTCACAAAATGGACATCGCGACCCAACGACTCACCAAACGTTGACGTGGCGGGAAAATCAATCCAGTCCGCAGAAACATTCGCCGCAGATCGCGTGACGCCGTGTGTCACGACGGCCGGAAAGCACACTCCTGTGTGATCGTCCGGACCAGAGTCCAGGTCGCCAAGGATCTGCTCCACGGCATCGAGCACATCGCCCGGGTGACCTCCCTCCGGGGTGGGGTATTTGATCCGCTCCGATACCAACTCTCCTGTGGCGAGGTCGACTCGGCCTCCCTTGATGCCGGTGCCCCCAACGTCGATGCCGATTGCTGTGGTCATGGGAGTGTGAGGATTTCTGCGCCCGATTCGGTGACTACGAGAGTGTGCTCAAACTGTGCTGATAGGGATTTGTCTTTGGTAGTGACGGTCCACCCGTCATCCCACATATCCCAGTGGATGGTGCCCATCGTCAGCATCGGTTCGATGGTGAACACCATTCCTGGCACCAGAAGTTGGTCAAACAGGGGAGCGGCATCGTAGTGGGGGATGATCAAGCCAGAGTGAAACGACGAACCCACTCCGTGGCCCGTGAAGTCTCGCACTACGCCGTAGCCAAAACGACTGGCGTAGGCCTCGATGGCTTTTCCAATGACATTGATTTGTCGACCCGGAGCTACTGCCTTGATGCCTCGGCGAAGAGCCTCTTCGGTGCGCTCGACGAGCAATGCGGCGTCCTCGGCTGGTTCCCCGGCGATGAACGTCTTATTCAGATCCCCGTGCATACCGTCTTTGAAGGCGGTGATGTCGATGTTGACGAGGTCGCCCTCCTGGATGACGGTGTCATCGGGGATTCCATGGCAAATTACCTCGTTGAGAGAGGTGCAACACGATTTGGGGTAACCGCGATACCCGAGCGTCGAGGGGTAAGCCCCGTGGGATATGACGTAATCATGCGCGATCGCATCCAGTTCGTCGGTGCGTACCCCTGGCTTTACGGCGGCACCGGCGGCCTCGAGCGCCCCCGCGGCAATCTTTCCTGCTGCCCGAATCAGCTCAATTTCTTCCTCTGTGTACACATCGTCACCCTCGTGTTCACGCGGTGATTTCAGGCCCACATAGTGAGGTGCAACGATAGAGGAGGGGACTCGCCTCGTGGGACCGACAGTTCCTGGAATCAGATGTCCAGCTGAGTCTCGAGGCACCACTCCAGTCTAAACAGGGGGAAGAAAATGGCCGACCAAGAGCAGTGGTGGTACAACCACAAGACCGGCGAGGTGGAGCAGGGTCGCAAGTCCCTTGGTTTGCATCGTGATGGCCCGTTTGCCACCCGCGAAGAGGCGCTCCGGGCCCCCGAGATTGCGAGGGAGCGCGCCCAAGCGTGGGAAGACGAGGAGAAAGACTCTTAGTCTTCCTGGAAGCTGTGCTCGGGGCCAGGAAAGGATCCTTCGCCAATTTCCTTGATCCAGGTAGTTACTGCGCTGTGTAAGTCTTTTTCGAGGCTCGCATACTGCTTTACAAATTTCGGAACACGAGACGTCGAGAGGCCCGCGAGGTCAGTCCAGACCAAGATCTGCCCATCAGTGTGGGCACCAGCGCCGATACCAATCGTGGGAATGGTGAGCGCTTCGGACACTTCCTTCGCCACCTCTTCGGGCACCATCTCGATGACCACGGCAAACGCACCGGCTTTTTCGACCGCAAGAGCGTCTTTCATGAGCTGTTCGCGCCCCGAGCCTTTGCCCTGGACGACGTGACCTCCGAGGCCATGCTCCGACTGCGGCGTGAACCCGATATGGCCCATGACTGGCACTCCCGCTCCCACGATGCGCTCAATGCTGGTTGCGGATCGCTCGCCACCTTCGAGTTTGACCGCGTGAACTCCAGATTCCTTCATGAACCGCACCGCGGTATGGAGTGCGTCATCGGGATTGGCCTCATACGACCCAAACGGGAGATCCGCAACGACGAGTGCTCGTTTTGCAGCGCGCACCACCCCTTTACACAGGGGAATCAACTCATCAATGGTCACCGGAACAGTGGTGTCGTAACCAAAGACCACGTTCGCCGCGGAATCCCCGACAAGGAGGAAGTCGACACCGGCGGAATCGAAGATTCCCGCCGTGAGAAAGTCGTAACTGGTGAGACCGGTAATCCGAATACCGGCTGCTTTTGCCTGAGCAAAGTGTCGAACTCGGACCTTCTTGGGTGCGTCAGTCATGCGTGTGAGCCTATCGCTAGCCCGTGTAAGGGGTGGGTCGACTGGTGATGGGGAGCCTCCGGTCGCGACCAAAGGCGACGCTGGAAATCCGCGGCCCGATAGCTCCCTGGCGGCGTTTCCACTCGGCCTTCGACACGAGTCCCACGATGTCTTCCACGAGAGCCTTGTCATAGCCTTTCTCGCATATTTGTGGCACATCGAGGCCTTGCACAATAAGGAGCTCAAGAATCTCATCGAGAACCTCATAGTCCGGCAAGCTGTCTTGGTCGGTTTGATCGGGGCGTAGCTCAGCGCTGGGGGGCTTCTCGATGGAATTGACAGGTATAGGGGGTTGCTGCCCCTGTCGGAGGGCTTCGGCGTTGCGCCAGCGTGCTAACTCCCAGACCAAGGTTTTGGGTACATCTTTGATGGGGGCAAAGCCACCTACGGAGTCCCCATAGATGGTCGAGTACCCGACCGCCAGTTCTGATTTATTGCCCGTAGTCAGGACGAGGTGACCCTCCTTGTTGGACAGTGCCATCAGAATGATCGCCCGGGCTCGAGCTTGGACGTTTTCCGCTGCCAGCCCAGTGAGCTCGAGTTGCGAGTCAAGAACATCAACGACGGGCCTAATGGGCTCCACACGGTAAGAAATCCCTTGGGCCGTGGCGAGACCCTCCGCGTCGGAGAGTGAATGCTCACTGGAGTGAGTGCTGGGGAGGCTCACGCCGTAGACGCGGGATGCTCCGAGCGCATCCACGGCGATCGTGGCGCACACGGCCGAGTCGATGCCCCCGGAGAGCCCCAGAATGACAGAGGGGAAACCGTTCTTTTCCACGTAATCTCTGGTTCCCGTCACCAACGCCTGCCATAGCAGGGCGGTGTCGTCCTCCAGGGGACGCTCGCGCGCGGGGAGTGGGCTGACGCCTGGTTCCCGCACGGAAACCTCACAGAGCACCGTCTGGGGAGGAAGCGGGGCTGAAGGAGTCGAGCTGGGGAGCTCTAGGTCTTGGATGATGAGATCTTCGTCGAACCTGGCACCCCACGACACCCTCTTCCCTGAGGGGTCGACCACCATGCTGTCACCATCGAAAACGAGGTCATCTTGACCACCCACCAGGTTCACATACGCCACGTGAGTCTTCATGTCTTGTGCGCGGGTGACGACCAGTGGTTCTCGAACCTCGTCCTTGTCACGCTCAAAGGGCGAAGCGTTCGGCACCAACAGGGCGCCCAGCGGGTACCCGGTCAGCCTGGCGATAGGCCCGTCGGAGCGCCACAAGTCCTCGCAGATCACCACACCAAGATCGGTGCCGCCCGCGCGGATAATCAGGCCTTGGTCGCCGGGGACGAATGTGCGAAATTCATCAAACACGGCGTAGTTGGGTAGGTGGTGTTTGGCGTAAGTGGCTACGACTTTGCCCCCGACCAGCACTGAGGCACAGTTCTGTGCTCGCGCAGGGTGGTGGAGAGTGGTCGCAGAATCGTCGACGCTGAAGGGGCCATCCGGGTGTCCCACGACAACTGCCATATCGCCCATGCCCTGGGATTGCAGGGTGGACGCAAAATGGGCGAGTGATTGACGGGAAATGTCCAGGAAATTGTTCCGAAGCGCCAGATCTTCGATGGGGTATCCCGTGAGAGCGAGTTCTCCCGTCAGGACCACCTGAGCGCCGTGGTCATAGGCCTCTATGGCGAGCTCGAGAAGGCGCTCGACATTGTGCGCCCGGTCGCCCACAATCGGGTTAGTTTGGGCTAAGGCCAAGCGAAGACGGGGCATACCAAGTAGCCTAATGGCAGGGTTTTAGCCCCTCCTCATGGGTGCAAAGGAAATGTGATGGATAAACAACGCGATTTTGTTCTGCGCACAATCGAAGAGCGCGGTGTGAAGTTCATTCGCCTGTGGTTCACCGATGTGGTGGGAACACTGAAGATGGTCGCTGTCGCACCTGCCGAAATTGAGGGTGCCTTCGCCGAGGGCCTGGGAATTGATGGATCTTCTATCGAGGGCTTTACCCGGGCGTTTGAAGCCGATGTGTTGGCTCACCCCGACCCCACTACTTTCCAGATTCTTCCCTGGCGCGGCGAAATTGATCCGACTGCGCGCATGTTTTGCGACATCACGACCCCCGACGGTCAGCCGGCGGTCACGGATCCGCGCTACGTGTTGAAGCGGCAGCTTGAAAAAGCAGCAGATTTGGGCTTCACCTTTTACACCCACCCAGAAATTGAGTTTTATCTCCTGAAATCGAGTGCCTATGGCGAGAACGGTCCCGAGCCCGTCGATTCTGCCGGGTATTTCGACAATGTCCCCGGGGGGAGCGCGCACGATTTCCGCAGGCGAGCCATTCGTATGCTCGAGGATCTCGGGATTTCCGTGGAGTTTAGCCACCACGAGGCGGGTCCCGGTCAGAACGAAATTGACCTGCGTTACGCCGACGCGCTGACGACCGCAGACAACATCATGACGTTCAGGACCGTGGTGAAAGAGGTCGCGATCGAGCAGGGTGTGTACGCGACGTTTATGCCCAAGCCCATGGCGCAGCACCCCGGCTCTGGGATGCACACCCACATGTCGCTTTTCGAAGGCGACACAAATGCATTCTTCGACGCCGGCGGCAAGTATCAGCTCTCCGCTGTGGGACGGTCGTTTGTTGCAGGAATCTTGAAGCACGCCCCGGAGTTCACGGCCATCACCAACCAGTTCGTGAACTCCTACAAGCGTCTCTGGGGTGGTCACGAAGCCCCCAGTTATGTGACCTGGGGGCACAACAACCGCAGCGCCTTGGTCCGCGTACCCCTCTACAAGCCTGGAAAAGGCCAGAGCGCGCGCATCGAATACCGCGCCATGGATTCCGCGGCGAACCCCTATCTCGCCTTTGCCGTTCTCCTTGCCGCTGGCTTAAAGGGCATCTCCGAGAACTATGAGCTTCCCGCCGAAGCAGAAGACACCGTCTGGGAGCTCAGCGAAGGGGAGCGCCGCGCACTCGGCTACGAACCACTGCCGGCGAGCCTCGACCGTGCATTGTCCTTGATGGAGGACAGTGAGCTGGTCGCGGAGACGCTGGGCGAGCAGGTCTTCAACTACGTCTTGCTCAACAAGAAGCGGGACTGGAACGCCTATCGCGCCCAGGTCACCCCCTACGAGCTCGCCAGTAACCTCGAGATTCTCTAACCATCCCGAGGATGTCCCGGACTCCATCACCCCTGTCTGCGCTGGCGAAAGCTGGCTTTGCCAGGTTGGAGGAAGCCCTGGGGCGCCTCGAGACCCACGGTTTCGACGCTGAAGACTTTTCGACGGCAGCCGATCCTGACCTGGCGCTCAAAACGGTGGCAGACCTCGCCGACCAGCATCCGGCTCCGCTAGCGAAATTGTGGAAGAAGCCCGAGCTCCGCCAATCGCTGGTCATAGTTGCCGGGGCGAGTACGGGGTTGGGCGACTTTCTCAAACGTCGCCCCGACCAGTGGAGTCTCTTCGAGAAACCACTGACCTCACTCCCCAAGGATTTTGAGTATCTCGCGATGTTTCGAGAGGCAATTGCTGGCCTCGCTCGAGACGAGGCCGCTATGGCCTTGCGGGTGGCCTATCGACGGCAACTGTGCAGACTGGCGCTCTGGGATAGTCGTCAGCCCTCACCGGTGGCCATCGTCGATCGAGTCGCCGAAACACTCGCTGCGATGGCCTCGGCAGCGCTCGACGCCGCGCTCGATATTGCCAGGTCGCATCACGGGTACTCGGCCGAGGACGTCCCCCTCGCCATTATCGGGATGGGAAAAGCGGGTGCTGCGGAGCTGAATTATCTGAGCGACGTGGACGTTATCTACGTGACGGACGTTCCAGATGGCGCCGACCCCACCGAGGTCGTTCGTCAAGCGGAAAAACTGGCTAGGGACACCGCTCGATACCTCATGGAATTTGGGGTGGAACCAGGGCTGTGGGAGGTCGACCCCAACCTCCGTCCCGAGGGTAAAGACGGCGCTCTTGTGCGCACTCTCGAGTCCCACATCGCCTACTACGAACGGTGGGCGCACGACTGGGAGTTTCAGGCACTTCTCAAGGCCAGACCTCTCGCCGGTGACCGGGCTCTCGGTGAGGCCTACCGCACAGCCCTCGACCCAATGATTTGGCAGGCATCCAGCCGACCGGGGTTTGTGGAGCAGGTCCAGCGGATGCGCGAGAGGGTCACCGACAACATTCCGGCAGACCAGGTGGACTATCAGATCAAACTTGGTCCCGGCGGTCTTCGCGACATCGAATTCACGATTCAACTCCTGCAATTAGTTCACGGTGCTCAAGACGAGAGTGTGCGGGCCCTGGACACACTCGGCGCTCTTCAAGCACTCAGTCGCGCTGGCTATGTGGGAAGACCGGAGGCTGCTGAGTTTGATCACGCCTATCGCACCCTCCGAGTACTTGAGCATCGGATTCAGCTGGGAGCTCTCAAACGCAGCCACGTGATGCCCAGGGATGAGGAGGTCCTGCGGGTTTTGGCTCGCCACACGAAGTTGGCTGACACAGCAGATGACCTCGTAGAGCATTGGCGTGGGATTCAACGCTCTGTCCGGAGTCTCCATGAGCGCCTGTTCTATCGCCCGCTGCTCTCCGCCGTTGCGGGGTTGGAGGAGCCGGGTGTCGAACTCACCAGCGAACAAGCGGCTCTGCGCCTACAGGCATCTGGTTTTCGCAATCCCGAGGGTGCTTTACATCACATTGGCGCGCTTACTCAGGGTGTCTCGAGGCGCGCAGCGATTCATCGCACCCTGTTGCCCGTTCTGCTCAAGTGGCTTTCCGATGGCACCGACCCCGATGGCGGTCTCTTGGCGTTTCGCCAGTTGAGCGATGACCTCGGGGAATCCAACTGGTTCTTGCGCATGCTCCGGGACTCCTCCGGTGCCGCACAGCGTTTGATGACGGTTCTTGGAACCAGTGCCTTTGTCGCCAAACTCTTTGGTCGAGTACCAGATGGCGCAGCCTGGCTCGATTACGACGACGACTTGAAGCCTCGCGAGAGGGACTCTCTGCGGGAAGAGATCACCGCGACACTGGAGCGTCACCAGGACAGTGAAGAGTCCGCACGAAAAGCCCTGCGGGCCGTGCGACGTCGAGAACTCTTGCGCATTGCTCTCTCGAGCATGCTAGGGGTCAGTGACATCACCGAGGTGGGTCAGGCGCTGACGGATCTATCTCAGGCCTTCTTGGAGGGAATTCTCACCCTTGCCCGGGAGAAAAACGACGGTGTTGAGTTCGCGATTATTGCCATGGGCAGGCTCGGGGGTTCTGAGCTGAGTTTTGGCTCTGATTTGGATGTCATCTACGTGTTCCGTGATGCGGGGGCAGGCGATGAGGCTCACGGTGTTGCGGAGCGCATCGTCAAAGACATCACTCGCCTCAGCGAGGACGTCCTTTTTCCCGTGGACCTTGACGCAGGACTCCGACCGGAAGGTAAGAATGGCCCCATTGTGCGAAGCCTCGACGCCTATGCCGCCTATTACGAGCGCTGGGCCTTGGGCTGGGAAGCGCAAGCTCTCCTGAGGGCAGCGCCCTATGTGGGTGATGTGTCCCTCACGGAGGACTTTCTGGCCATGGCGGCACCGTTTCGGTATCCGGATGCCTTCCACCATGACGAGGTGCGAGAGATTCGTCGTATCAAAGCGCGTGTGGAGGCAGAGCGCCTTCCGCAAGGAGCGGACGCCTCTCGACACCTGAAGCTGGGCCGGGGTTCACTGAGTGACGTCGAGTGGGCGGTGCAACTGCTCCAGCTTCAACACGGTCACGCCCATCCCGACATCCGCACCGCCTCGACACTCCAAGCACTGGAAGCGATCGAGGCTCATAGCCTTCTCTCTGCTTCTGACATCGCGCAGTTGAAAGAGGCCTGGCTCCTCGCCTCGCGCATCCGGACCGCACTGGCTCTCTTTGGGGAGCCATCGACCGATGTTCTGCCCAGCGATCGCGCAGGCCTCGAGGGTGCCGCGCGTCTCATGGGTTTT
>JALQXU010000229.1 GCA_023263045.1 Pontimonas sp. | reverse complement strand
GGCCCGATTACGGTGCCCGTGGGTGATGCCACCAAGGGAAAGGTGTTCAACGTTCTCGGCGAGGTGTTGAACTCCGACGACAAGCTTGAGGGCGTCGAGCGGTGGGGTATCCACCGTCAACCACCGTCGTTCGATCAGCTCGAGTCTAAGACCCAGCTGTTCGAAACAGGTATCAAGGTTATCGACCTCCTCACCCCCTACGTGTTGGGTGGAAAGATCGGTCTCTTCGGTGGAGCCGGTGTGGGTAAGACCGTTCTGATTCAGGAAATGATTCAGCGTGTGGCTCAAGACCACGGTGGTGTGTCGGTGTTCGCCGGTGTGGGGGAGCGTACCCGTGAGGGTAACGACCTGATCCACGAGATGGAAGAAGCTGGCGTTTTCGACAAGACCGCGCTGGTCTTCGGTCAGATGGATGAGCCCCCCGGGACCCGTCTTCGTGTGGCCCTCTCGGCGTTGACGATGGCGGACTATTTCCGTGACGTTCAGAACCAGGCCGTGCTGCTCTTCATTGACAACATCTTCCGTTTCACCCAGGCAGGTTCTGAGGTGTCCACGCTTCTCGGTCGTATGCCCTCTGCTGTGGGATACCAGCCGAACCTCGCCGATGAGATGGGTATCCTCCAGGAGCGCATCACCTCGACCAGGGGTCACTCGATTACGTCGCTGCAGGCTATCTATGTGCCAGCAGATGACTACACCGACCCGGCGCCGGCGACAACGTTCGCCCACTTGGATGCGACCACGGAGCTCAGCCGTGACATCGCAGCGAAGGGTCTCTACCCCGCTGTGGACCCGTTGACCTCTACCAGTCGTATTCTCGACCCGCTCTACATC
>JALQXU010000228.1 GCA_023263045.1 Pontimonas sp. | reverse complement strand
AGGTGCCAGAAGTGGCCCCGATAGCTTCCGCGGGGAGCAAGCTTGTTGAGTTCCTCGCCGGCGATTGCAGGGTCACCGCCCTCGCGCACGCCCGACAACCAGATCGTCGGTATGCAGTCGGCACCATCGAGAATCGCCTGCCCGTACACCACAAGGTCGCGGGCGGTCACGCATAAGCCTCCGTTGGCCATCGCGAATCCACCGGGGTCCACGGTGATAAACGCGTCCGTCGAAGCGCCGATGCGAGCCCATAGGTTCTGCTCGAGCAGCTTTGGGTATGCGAGCCCCGACACGCGTTCAAGGATCCATCCGAGCACATCGGTGTCAGCCGAACAATATTGGAACGCCTCACCATACTTCCCCGAAGCTCGCAAGGTTGGGAGAAACGCGTAGGTATCCGCTGGGTCGCCTGGCAGGCGGTCGCGCCAACCGGCGACGCGATCCTGCTGCTGGACCTCGGAGTCGGGGTCTGGGTAGTCCTCCGAGAATTCGACCGCTACCACCATGTCGAGTACGTCGCGCACGGTGGCATTCCCGTAGGCGGAGCCTGCGAGTTCTGGCACGTAGTCCGTCACCGGAGCGGTCTCCAGAAGCGTTCCGGCCTCGATCGCTTGCCCTGCAAGCACGCCCGCAAACGTCTTCGACACAGACATCAGCAGGTGACGGGTCGTCGGCATCATGCCGTTTGCGTAATGTTCCAGCATGAGGCGGCCCCGGTGCGCAACCACGAGCGCGTCGGTGTACGTGCCGGTCAGCTCATCCGCGAGATTCTGGATATCTCCCGTTGACGCCCGGCCGCTGAGCGACAGCAGGCCACGGCTCTCGTCGGCGGCCATTGGTTGGAGGTCACGCACCAA
>JALQXU010000227.1 GCA_023263045.1 Pontimonas sp. | reverse complement strand
CCCCCCCCCCGGCCCGGGCTTAACTTTTCCGGATTTTCCGGATTTTAAAGACCTTTTTGCCCACCGACCCTGCCCCTTGGTGAGTTTTGACCCGAAACTCGGTGGATAGGAGCGCCTTGGGTAGGGGACCCTTCGGCCTAAGTTTGGGCCCTTGGGCGATCGGCATGCCCGAGATATCTAATTAAGGCCCACCTGCTGCTGCTGTGTCCCCAAGTGGTCGCCCACCCCAGTACCCCCCCCCCTGCCCGGGCTTAACTTTTCCAGATTTTCCGGATTTTCAAGACCTTTTTGCCCACCGACCCTGCCCCTCGGTGAGTTTGGACCCAGAATCTTGCAGGTTTGTAGAATTTCACTAGGGCTATCTACCATAAAAGTTTGGGCGATGCCCCGTCTATGGTGACGGAGATAGGTGGCAATGTCCCAAAGTGGTCGCCCACCCCAGTACCCCCCCCCCCTGCCCGGGCTTAACTTTTCCAGATTTTCCGGATTTTTAAGACCTTTTTGCCCACCGACCCTGCCCCTTGGTGAGTTTTGACCCGAAACTTGGTGGATAGGAGCGCCTTGGGTAGGGGACCCTTCGGCCTAAGTTTGGGGCCTTGGGCGATCGGCGTACCCGAGATATCTAATTTAGGCCCACCTGCTGTTGCTGTTGCTGTTGCTTGTTGCTGTTGCTGTTGCTGTTGCTGTTGCTGTTGCTGTTGCTGTTGCCAAAATGAATTGTCCACTGTGGACCCCTAATCAAGGTTGTAAACCAAACTGCTAAAGCAGCTCGGTGACCCCTACCCCTACCCCTACCCCTACCCCTACCCCTACCCCTACCCCTACCCCTACCCCTACCCCTACCCCTACCCCTACCCC
>JALQXU010000226.1 GCA_023263045.1 Pontimonas sp. | reverse complement strand
GCACACGAGTTTTTCTCGAGTTGCCGATGTCGCATTGCACTTCTCCTCAACCTGGTCGGCAGAGCCGTCTCTGCAAGGCGCCGATGCCGCCTGGTTCGTCTGTGCAACCTGATCTGCAGATGAGCTGCTGCTGCTGCTGCTGCTGCTTCCACTCTCGGTGCGTTTCCATGTTGTGTCATTGGGTGCGGAGTGATGTTGCGCTGGATTGTCGGATGGGCTGCTGTTTCTCATTGTTGCGTCCTTGGGTGCGGAGTGGTCATTGGGTGCTGAGTGATGTTGCGCTGGACGGTCGAATGTGCTGATGTTCATCCCTGTTGTTACATCGGTTGCGAAGTGATGTTGCACTGGATGCTGCTGCTGCTGCGCATAAAACTGACTCGCCTCGATCCAAGCTTGCGTTCGCCCTTTCTCGTAAGCCTGGCCCTCTTTGTACGCTTGCTGCCACCACGAGCAAGTGTAAGTCTTCCATGTTGCGCTCTGCGGTGTCATCTCGTTGTGGGCCTTCCGTTTCTGTGCTGCTTCCTGCCGCTCCTCTGTGCCTTTCGCGTGCCCGTTGCCTTTCGGGATGTCCTTGCCAACGTTTGCTTCCATACACTCTTTCGCCATTTCGAGCGCTTTTGTAAGATTCTCGACGGGGCCCGACACAGTCAGACAGCGCTCGTTCCCCCATTGTTTGCGGGATCTCACGGAAGCAGAACACTTAGTCTCAGCAAAAATTCTGTCACGGTCTTCGGCAACGAGTGTCCCTGGCAATCCGAATATCGGTTCCGTCTTACCGTTCATCGCGGGGCGAGATAGCAACGCAAGTCAAAGCGAGGCGAGCCTTCGCAGGAACTCGCGGGGCAAGTCGACAGGACAGCAC
>JALQXU010000225.1 GCA_023263045.1 Pontimonas sp. | reverse complement strand
GTAGATGTGGTTACTGACCCATCTGGACCAAACTGTTTTGTTAATGGTATCATGGAAAACGCTGAATACTATTATGATATTGCTTCTGGACATTGGATTGCTCAACAACCTATTGAGCAAGTCATTGAAGAAATTCAAGAAGAAGTAGAAAAAGAAATTAGAAGAGTTGTTCATCGTGTAGATGAAAGCACTGCAGCGAGACTATTCGAGCGCTTTGTAAACTCGCTTAGAAATTGACATAATAATAAATAATAGACATATAGAATAACCACTAAGAGGGAGTAAAAATATGACAAATGAGCTAGACGAAAAGTTCGTTGTTGCTGACGGCGGTGCTAATGTGCCTTCATCTGAAGTACAAGACCCAGCTCCTGCAGCAGGCGGCGCAATCGCAAAGAAAAAAGCTGATGTTAAAAAATCAGTTGATCCTAAAGCGGCAAAAGTTGCTTCTATAACTCCAGGCCAAGGTGCTGTTAAAGAAGCATCAGAAGCTGAAGAGTCAGAAGAAATTGTTGAAGAAGTAATTGAGATTGAAGAATCAATTCAATCTATCTTCGAAGGCATGGACCTATCTGAAGAATTTACAAATAAAGTTACTCTAGTTTTTGAAGCGGCTGTTAATGAAGCAGCAACTAAGAAAGCTGAAGCAGTAATTGCAGAAACAACTGAAGCTCTTGAAGCAGAAATGCAAGAATCAGTTGAATCATCTGTAAATAAAATCGTAGAAAACCTTGATTCATATCTTGACTATGTTGTCGAAGAATGGATGAAGGAAAATGAATTAGCAATCGAAACTGGTATTAAAGTAGAGATGGCTGAATCATTAATGACCGGACTTAAGGGACTATTCCAAGAGCACAACATCGAAAT
>JALQXU010000224.1 GCA_023263045.1 Pontimonas sp. | reverse complement strand
ATTGTCGCCTTGGGTGAGTTCGCTGGTAGTCCTCCACCTTCTCGCATATTTTGTTGAGCACCCTGTAAACCTCACTCGGTTTGGCGCGAGCCTTTCTCAACGCCCCAGCTTTGAAGACGGTGTTGGCAGCATTGAAGTGCCATTCACAATCTAGCCGACAAGCCTGGTCCACACATCGCAGCAACCTTTCTGGCAACATCTCAAGCGTTACTGCGAAGTCCGCCGACATACGGCAAACCTCAAACTCCACCAGAAGTCTCTCCTTGACATCGTGGATGGACTCACCCGCTCGCTGAGTGACACTCGAGGGCCATGCTGCTACTCGATCATCCAAGGTGTCCCTCCGGACCAACGTAATCGTGGCAAACTTGAGGAACCTCTCAAGGGAGCTCAAACTCGCTCGTCTCCACTCCACGTCCTCTGTAGCCATCCGCTTACGTAATACAGAGTTGGCCGCCACTGATTGTTCCACAATCGTCTGTAGAATGTCTTGGAAGTCGATGCCCAGCGTCTGGGCCTGTCTCACCGCCAAGTTCGATGATGCAAATCGCCTCAAGTCCACCCCATAGGTCGCCAGACCTTCGACGTTGCCATAGGCCCCGTCGAACCTTCTTAGGTTCTTGGCTGCATCCGAGACATTCTTTAGAGTTTTTCCATAGCTCTCCCCCTGTTTCCTGAGCAGCTCGGCCTCCCGAGTCTCTGCTTCTATCAGGTAGGGGGTTGCGGGAAGTAGTCCTGCAGGAAGAGGAGAACCGGATATTTGTCTCCCTCCAGTACTACCACCTCTATGACCACTCTCTGCACCCACGCTCTCCTGTCGGTGACCGCTGCTATCGCTGAGGTAGCTGCTGCAGCGGCTGCTACGGTCGCTACTGTCGCTGT
>JALQXU010000223.1:381-896 GCA_023263045.1 Pontimonas sp. | reverse complement strand
ATGATTGCAGCGAAAATCATGAACAATTACGAAAAATGACCAAACATGACAAAAACATTGACATTTTTGACCATGATTGCAGCGAAAATCATGAACAATTATGAAAATGACAAAAAATGACAAAAACATTGACATTTTTGAATATGATTGCAGCGAAAATCATGAAAAATTATAAAAAATACAAAAAATGACAAAACATGACAAAAACATTGACATTTTTGAATATGATTGCAGCGAAAATCATGAAATCATGGTCGTCCTGATGGATTTGGAGGCTGAGACTTTGTCAGAATCGAGATCTTTTTATGCCCGACCTGCCCAAATAAGTTTTAAGAGCTGATTTTGTTAAAATTATGGATTTTTTGGCCGGGGAAGGGTCGAATTTAGACGAAATTGTAGCAGAACAAATAGGCTGAGATATCGATGTTTTCTGCCTAGCAAAACGAGGGGATGGCGTCACGTCCCTGGGGCCCGTGGGGCCCGGGTCCCTGGGTCCCTGGGGCCATGGGCCCCCT
>JALQXU010000223.1:0-371 GCA_023263045.1 Pontimonas sp. | reverse complement strand
TCTCTGTCCATTGCTATGCCATGCTACGGTTGGTGGAATAAATTAAGCAACACTTGGCCAAAAAGACCTCAAACATTGCCAAAACCAACACAAAAATGCCAAATGCATTTCAGGCATGCCAAAAACAGCCCAAGTATTGCCAAAAACACCTTAGACATTGCCAAAAACACCTCAGACATGCCAAAAACACCCCAAACCCTGCCAAAAATGAATTCGAACATTGCCAAAAACACCCCAACCAGTACCAAGCATTAGCACTAGCATTAGCATTAGAAAAGTAATCATAATTTACCATGAATCTCCGTATGAAATGCAGACAGAAATGTCAAGGGGACCCCTGGCAGAGGATGAGGCACAGCACCCACCCAACC
>JALQXU010000222.1 GCA_023263045.1 Pontimonas sp. | reverse complement strand
GGTTTTCCTGACATCGCTCGTCAGAAAGCTAAAGGATGAGGGTGCGCTTACCAATCCGTTCACAATGTTCAGGCTTGGCACCGCAGCCCTGAATAACATGACACTCTCCAGGAGCCTCACCGACCTCGGTGTGATCTATGGCATGGCCAGGGAGGTCAACGATGTTGACCTGAACAAGATCACCTTCCTGAAGCTCCCGGTCTATGACCTGGAGGGAGACTTTGCGGGACGAGTGGGAGTTAGCACCGAGCGAGCAACCCTGCTGTTTGAAAAGATCGCCAACGATGAGCCGCTAGTTCTTGCCAAGGCAAATCCGGGTTCAGGAGCGGTAGTTGCTGAAGACCCAGCACAGTCAGAGAGCGAGGCTGAAGCGGACCCCGAGGCCGAATCGGAGGACGTACTACCCGACTGGGTTCAGGGGACCAACGCTTCGGTGAAGAGCTGCTCAAGCTAGTTTTTGCCCAGGGCTGTTTTCTTATAGGCTTTCTAGGCACTGGAGACGTCGCATAGCCTGGTCGAGTGCGCCCGCCTGCTAAGTGGGTAGGGGCCCAAAAGCCCCTCGAGGGTTCAAATCCCTCCGTCTCCGCTCACAGTCACTCTTTCTTCCCAGCCAGGAGTGAACCTTTTGGTTAGGGGTTATTTTCATCACCCCAGTCCGTTAGACTCGGGTGTTGCACCAAGCGCCTGTAGCTCAATGGATAGAGCATTTGACTACGGATCAAAAGGTTGGGGGTTCGAGTCCCTCCAGGCGTGCAAAGCCCACTAAGAATTTCACGACTTAGTGGGCCTTTTCTTTTCCAATAGGCTCGTTGCCATGCATCGCATCTATTCAGTTCCTTTTGCAGATATCTATCCGATGTATGTAAACAAGGTGGAGCGAAAGGGAAGAACCAAAGCCGAACTGG
>JALQXU010000221.1 GCA_023263045.1 Pontimonas sp. | reverse complement strand
AAGGAAATC
The DNA here is from genome assembly GCA_023263045.1 of Pontimonas sp. Lineage (GTDB taxonomy): Bacteria > Actinomycetota > Actinomycetes > Actinomycetales > Microbacteriaceae > Pontimonas. The sequence continues at coordinate 907 of JALQXU010000221.1, read as the reverse complement.
ATCAACATGAGTTGCGATGAGTCCCTTCAGTCTTCGACCTTCCATCCAAACGAAAACTGCAGCGTCTCGGAGCATTCACCTACCCCCGATTGAGGAAAATAACTCTGCGACGGTATCGTACCAGGCTCTCTGGGGGTCGCACATCCCGTACACGGTGACCAGCAACTTCTATACCCTGTCGCTGTCTTCCATAGCTTCCTTCGGTGGGCGGAGGTACACGTCCCTTTCGATGGGTTTGCCCTGTAAAAATGCCGTGGTGACATCGATCACCGCGGGCACCCATCCTTCCGTTGCGCATAGGGCGAGAAGCAGTCTTAGGCAATTCCTTGAGCATGTCGGTGAGTACGTGTCGGTCATTCCTTCGCCAAGATCTTGGAAGCCACGTGCAACTAGTCGTGCCTTTTCTTTGGTCTTGCCAGAGGCCATCACCTTCTGGGTAAAGACCCACGTCGTATCAATGAGGGGGTAGTTCTCGTCCTTGACAGACTTCATGACTTGCTTGCGTTTCCACTGCTTGATTTCTCTTACTTTTGCCTCGTGAAAGCCTTCCGTTTTTGCCATCTTCGCAGGTACGGTAACCTTGCTCACCACCGGATCATCCTCCACTGCCAAGGCCGAACTGTTCTTCACCCTTGCGATTCCGGATAGCAGCTTTGCGAGGTCAAACTATGGCTCGGGTTCCACTGCGGTTTCACCTTGGTCCTTCGCCTCCACCTCAGGTTCTGCTTCCTTCTCCTCATCGCTTACTGACTCCTGTCCTCGTGGTTCTTCTGGGACTTCTTGGGTTTCATTGTCTCGTTCTTGCTCAACTTCTTGTTCCACTTGGTCCGGGACTACTGGGCTTTGGTCTGAGTCAGGGCTCTGGACAGTGCCAGGAGCCAACCCCTCATCTTCTTTTTTTGTTCCT
>JALQXU010000220.1 GCA_023263045.1 Pontimonas sp. | reverse complement strand
GGTCACACCATTGCCGTTCACGACGGCCGCAAGCACATCCCGGTGTTCGTCACCGAGAGCATGGTCGGCCACCAGCTCGGCGAGTTCGCACCAACCAGAACCTTCCGTGGTCACGTGAAGGACGACAAGACGGGTCGTCGCGGCTAAGGCCGGGGCGCAGGGAGAGGAAAAGATGGAAGCCATCGCTAAGGTGCGGAACATCCGCATCACCCCTCAGAAAGCTCGTCGCGTCGTCAACCTGATCCGCGGCAAGCAGGCAACCGAGGCACTGGGCCTACTCAAGTTCCAGCCTCAGGCAGCCAGCGAACCGATCCGCAAGGTGGTCGCCTCGGCCGTTGCTAACGCAAAGGTCAAGGGCGAGAGCCAGGGCGCGATCGTGGATGAGGACGATCTAGTGATTTCACAGGCATTTGTTGACGAGGGTGTCACCCTGAAGCGGTTCCGTCCGCGTGCTCAGGGACGAGCATTCCGCATCAACAAGCGCACCAGCCACATCACCGTTGTGGTTGCCACCCCCGACGAGTTTGCAAAGAAGGCAGGTAAGTAATGGGTCAGAAAGTCAATCCCTACGGCTTCCGCCTAGGTATCACCACCGATCACCGTTCGCGTTGGTTCGCAGACTCCACCAAGAAGGGTCAGCGCTACAGCGACTACCTGGTTGAGGACGCCAAGGTGCGCTCCTACCTCCAGGAGAAGCTAGACCGCGCCGGCATCTCCCGCATCGAGCTGGAGAGAACCCGCGACCGCATCCGCGTTGACATCTTCGCCGCTAGGCCGGGACTGGTTATCGGTCGCCGCGGTGCTGAGGCAGAGACCCTGCGCAGCGAGCTGGAGAAGCTCACCGGCAAGCAGATTCTGCTCAACATCCTTGAGGTCAAGAACCCAGAGGCTGACGCGCAGCTGGTTGCTCAGGGAATCGCTGAGCAGCTGAGCGCTCGTGTTGCATT
>JALQXU010000021.1 GCA_023263045.1 Pontimonas sp. | reverse complement strand
TGAGGAATCGCACCTCCTCGGGTGAGCGGTTCCAGTTCTCAGTGGAAAACGCGTACACAGAAAGGTGTGATACCCCGACCTGGAGTGCTCCAGCGACGACATCGAGTAACGCGGACTCCCCTGCCTTATGCCCCTCAACTCGGGGAAGACCCCGGGAATTCGCCCATCGTCCATTGCCATCCATTACCAGGGCAACGTGAGCAGGTATTTTGTCCGGGTCGAGTGGAGGAGGCTGCTGCCCTGTCCAGTCCACGGGCAGAAACTCAGCAGGACTCATCGAACCACCTCCCCCGCTGTTCGATCCACGTGCGCCAACGACTTCACGTGTCGCTCCAGGTGATACTGCGTATAGGCCGCGATGAGGCCAGAGACCTGCGACCGTGTCGTCGAATCAGAAGCCTCCGCTACGTCCCACGTTCCTTCGAGAAGAGCTAAGAGCAGTTCTTTGGAGCCATCGCGTAAGCGGGGTGAACCAGGAGGGGCCGCCTCATCGGAGACGACACCACCGAGCGACACCGCAAATGCGCGATGGTCGCCGGTCTCGCCGGTTACGGCACAAGACTCCAGGCTCGGCGACCAGCCCGACAAAGCCAAAGCTCGCAAGAGGTAGGAGTCAACGATGAGTCCCGAATCGTGATCTCCCGCAGCGAGCGCTCGCAGTCCTCCCAGCAGGAGCGAGTAGTGGGCTGGCTGGTAATCGTGCTCGGTGAGTTTGTCCGCCGTCTCCACCATCACCATGGCACAGGTGTATTTCCCATAGTCCCGACCTATTGCTTGGCTATGGGAACTGAGAGTTTCCGCCTGTTGGATGATGTCAAGGCTTTTTCCCTCATAAAACAGGGCATCCACCTGGTTGAAGGGCTCTAGTCTGGCCCCAAACCGAGACGAGGTTTTCCGGATTCCTTTAGCCACCGCGCGAATCTTTCCGCGCGAGCGACCCAGAAGAGTCACAATCTTGTCGGACTCACCGAGAAGGTGCGTGCGAAGCACAATCGCATCATCTCGGTAGGTAGGCATGCCCCTAGTATTCCCTGACGCCCCGTCTTTACGCCTCGGGGCACACGTGGAGCTGTTTAGAGAGCTCCGACGAGTTCCCTGGCGGGACTTTCGAAACGGAGTGCTCGGTTTACCGCAGAGACAATCGCTTTCAGTGATGCGGTGGAGATATCTCCGTCGATTCCCACACCCCAGAGTGTCTTCCCGTTGACCTCGAGCTCTACATAGGCCGCGGCGAGAGCATCGCCGCTGGCGCTCAACGTGTGCTCGACGTAATCAAACAAGCGAATCTCGACACCCTGATCTGCGAGAACTTTCAAGAAGGCGGCGATGGGTCCATTTCCTTCTGCAGTCGCCTCCATCTGATCTTCCCCAGAGCGAAGCTTCACCTGCAGGGACACCGAGCCATCCATGTCGCTGGCGGAGCGAGTAGAGAGCAGCTCGTAGTGACCCCACTTTGCTTCGGCATCGCTAGCGGGTAGGTATTCGTCTTGGAAGATGGTCCAAATCTGGTCACTGGTGACCTCTCCACCTTCAGCGTCAGTTTTGGCCTGGACGACTTGAGAGAACTCGATTTGGAGTTTCCGGGGCAAGTCGAGCGCGTGATCGGTCTTCAACAGGTAAGCAACCCCGCCCTTACCGGACTGCGAGTTGACCCGAATCACTGCCTCGTAGGTGCGACCCACGTCTTTAGGGTCGATGGGGAGGTAGGGAACCGCCCATTCGAGGTCATTGACGTCGACACCGCGCTCGGTGGCCTCGGCTTCCATCGCTTCGAAGCCCTTCTTGATGGCATCCTGATGCGACCCGCTAAACGCGGTGTACACCAGATCCCCGGCCCACGGGCTTCGTTCGTGAACGCTCAACTGGTTGCAGTACTCCGCGGTTCGCTTGATCTCGTCCAAATCGCTGAAATCAATCTGCGGATCAATTCCCTGCGTGAATAGGTTCAAACCCAGCGCCACCAGGTCGACGTTCCCGGTCCGTTCACCGTTTCCAAAGAGGCATCCCTCAATGCGGTCCGCCCCGGCCATGTAACCGAGCTCTGCGGCCGCAATGGCGGTGCCCCGGTCATTATGTGGGTGCAGGCTCAAGATGACATTCTCACGGTGGTGGAGGTTGCGTGACATCCACTCGATCGAATCCGCATACAAATTCGGAGTCGCCATCTCGACGGTGGCGGGCAAATTGATGATGACTTTTCGATCCGGAGTGGGCTCCAAGACCTCGAGCACCTGATTACATACATCAAGCGCGAATTCCAGTTCAGTGCCGGTGTAGCTCTCGGGAGAGTACTCGTAGTAAATCTCTGTGCCCGGTACGAGCTCCTCCATGGAGCGACAGATTCTTGCGCCCTCCAGAGCAATATCGATAATCCCCTGTTTGTCGGTGCGGAACACCACCTCGCGCTGGAGGGTACTGGTCGAGTTATACAGGTGAACAATGGCCTTCTTGGCTCCCACCAGAGATTCGTAGGTCCTCTTGATGAGGTGCTCCCTGGCCTGAGTCAACACCTGGATGGTGACGTCATCGGGAATCAGGTTGTCCTCGATGAGCGTGCGCACAAAATCAAAATCTGTTTGTGAAGCAGAGGGGAAACCGACCTCGATTTCCTTGTACCCCATGCGCACGAGGAGTTCGAACATGATCTTCTTGCGCTCCGGGCTCATTGGATCGATGAGGGCCTGGTTACCATCACGCAGGTCCACCGCACACCAGCGAGGCGCTTTATCGATGACGGCGTCCGGCCAGGTGCGATCTGGCAACGCCACGAAGAAGTTCTGTGAATACGACCGATATTTATGAATCGGCATGGGTGATGCGGATTGAGTGTTCTTCATGAGCTGTGTCCCTTACGTCTATGGTGAGCGGCCAACGCCGGTGAGCCGCGACGGGGAATGGCCTAGATGGAGGCCCCGGCGCGGCGGGTAAGGAGGAGAAGCTCGTTTCTCACAAAGTCAGGGTAACACGGCGCCCTAGGTCGCGCTAGAGACCCAGTTTCGTGATCTTCTTGGCATCACGCTGCCACTCTTTGGAGACCTTCACTTGGATAGAGAGAAACACCTTGTGCCCGAGGAGAGCCTCGATCTCGGCTCGAGCCCGAGACCCAATGTCTTTGAGCTTTCCCCCACCTTTTCCGATCATGATGCCTTTTTGGCTATCGCGCTCCACCCACAAACTCGCATAAATCTGGTGCAATCCGTCTTCACGCTGACCCATCTCGTCGATGGTGACTGCAATGGAGTGGGGAAGCTCCTCATTCACGCCCTCCAAGGTCGCTTCACGAATGAGCTCTGCAATCCGAACCTCCGTGCTCTGCTCGCTGGTGTTCTCTGGTGGATAGAGGGGGTCTGATTCTGGCATCAGGGCAAGAATCTCTCGCACCACCACATCCAACTGCTCGCCTGTGAGGGCGGAGACCGGAATGAGCGCCTCCCAGTCGGCCAACTGATCGACCTCCATCAGTCGAGTGGCAATCTGTTCCTTCGACGCATCGTCGGTCTTGGTGATGAGCGCGATTTTTCGCGCTTGTGGGTAGGAAGAGATTTCTTGAGCGATAAAGGAGTCGCCAGGGCCCACAGGGTCGGTTGCTGGCACACAGAGGGCGATGACGTCCACATCAGAAAGAATTGACTGCACGAGGTCGTTCAAGCGTTGGCCCAGGAGGGTTCGAGGCCGATGGACACCAGGGGTGTCGACAATAATCAACTGCCCGTTATCCCGATGGACAATACCTCGAATCGCGTGCCGGGTGGTTTGGGGTTTGGACGACGTGATGGCAACCTTTTCGCCCACCAGAGCGTTCATCAGGGTTGATTTTCCAACGTTGGGGCGCCCCACAAAGCTGACAAATCCTGCCCGGTACTGCTGGGAGCTCATGGCAGCGGCACTTCACCCGTTCTTGCTTGGTCAATTTCAGCTCGGACCGCTTGACGCTCCAGCCAGCTCTCCGTCGGAGAAACGCGAATCCACGCCACCCGCTGATTCCGACCCTCGGGCTGCTCTGCCACCAAGACAAGGTCCTCGGTGGACGCACTCGAGCCTCCTTCGGGCAGTCGTCCAATGAGCTTGGTCAACAGACCCCCCACCGTGTCGACATCCTCTTCCTCGATATCAATGTCATAGAGATCAGCGAGGTCATCCACTGAATATTTGGCAGAGACCCGGTAGACGTCGGGTCCTTGCGCATGGATGTCGGCAACATCGGTGTCGTACTCATCGGAGATATCACCGAGGAGCTCCTCAATGAGGTCCTCCAGCGTCACCAGTCCAGCGATTCCGCCGTACTCATCGACGACCATGGCCAAGTGGTTTTGCTCCCTTTGCAAGAAACGCAGCGTGTCATCAGCGTCCTTACTCTCGGGGATAAACAGCGCGGGCTTAGCCAATGTCGCGATGGGTTTCTTCAGTGCTGATGCCGGCTTCTCGTGCTTAACTCTCGCCACATCCCTGAGGTAGCAGATACCAATAACCTCGTCGCTGTCTTTGCCGATGACCGGCATGCGCGAAACACCGCGCTCGAGAAAGACCGTCATCACATCATTGATGCTGTCTTCGGCATCCACGGTGATCATGTCGGTGCGGGCCACCATGACCTCTCGAACAATTGTGTCGCCGAAGTCAAACACCGAGTGCAGGAGTTCACGATCCTCCTCCTCGAGCATGTCGCGCTCGGTGGCTTCATCGACCCAGTTTCTGAACTGATTCTCACTCGTTACGGTGGCGGTCCCGCCGACACCCGGAGTAACGATGTTTCCTAGCACCACGAGACCTTCAGCGAGTGGGCCGACACTCAGGCGAACCGCACGGACAAGGCCTCCGAAAGTTCTCACCATGAAAGGTGCGTTTCTCGCTCCCACCGCGCGGGGGCTTGAGCCGACCACCACAAAAGACACCCCAGTCACAATCGCGCCCGCGACAAGGAGGACCTGCCACCACTGCGCCAGCCACATGGAGGCCGCCAGGGTAATCAGGACAGCCGCGACAGTGTCGACCACAACACGCACGAAGCGCAACGCAGTGAGGTGTGCGGGCAAGTCTGCAGCGATTCGGTGGAGGGCTTGGGGTTTGCGCTTCGTCGACGCTTCCTCAATCAGATCGTTCTTGCCCACGGACGAAAAGGCCGAGTCAATGGCGGTGAGGAGACCGCCCAGCACAATCAGCACCAGAGCAATAAGGACGAAAGCAAGAGCCATTAGCGTCCACCCTCGAAGGACCGAAGGATGTCGCCTTGCAAGGCGAACATCTCTTTTTCTTCTTCGGGCTCAGCGTGATCAAAACCCAGCAGGTGCAGCATCCCGTGCACAGTGAGCAGGTGTAGCTCGTCCATCAGAGAATGCCCTGCCGCGTCCGCCTGCTTCTGCGCAACCGTGGGGCAGAGCACGATATCGCCGAGAATGCCTTCAGCAGCATCGTCGCCCTCGAGACCAGGCCGGAGCTCGTCCATCGGAAAGCTCAAAACATCAGTGGGTCCAGGCTCGTCCATCCATTGCAAGTGAAGGTCTGCCATAGCGTTCTCGTCTACGAGAACAATGGCCACATCGGCATCCGGGTGGACTTTCATCGAGGCCATTGCGTGAATGGTCACCGCTTGGAGGGACTCCTCGTCCACCGGGAAGCCCGACTCATTCGTGAGTTCAACGGACACGCTTGGGCCTTTGCGTTGATTCGTGCCTGGCGTACGCGTCGACTATCTCAGAGACCAGGGAGTGTCGAACAACATCTTTTGCCGTGAGGTATTCGAAGTGGATGTCATCCAGGTCTTCAAGAATGCCTCCCACGAGTTTCAGGCCACTCGTGCCACCGGGCAGGTCGATCTGGGTGACATCTCCGGTGATCACCATCTTGGAACCAAAGCCCAAGCGGGTGAGAAACATCTTCATTTGTTCTGGAGACGTGTTCTGGGCTTCATCGAGAATGATGAAAGACGAGTTGAGGGTGCGACCACGCATATACGCCAAGGGGGCAACCTCAACTGTGCCGCTGGCCAAGAGTTTCGGAATGAGGTCAGGGTCCATCATTTCGTGGAGAGCATCAAACAGGGGCCGCAAGTAAGGGTCAATCTTGTCGGTGAGCGTCCCCGGCAAAAAGCCCAGGCGCTCCCCTGCTTCGACAGCCGGCCGGGTCAAGATGATCCGATCCACTTCCTTGCGCTCCAGCGCCGCAACAGCTTTTGCCATCGCCAAATAGGTCTTGCCCGTTCCAGCGGGCCCCACACCAAACACAATCGTGTTCTGTGTGATGGCATCGACATAGCTCTTTTGTCCGAGAGTCTTCGGCCGAATAGTGTGCCCACGGGTCGACAAAATGGGCTCCGTGAGGAAACCAGACGCTTTCTTCCCCGTTGATTGCTGGATGTCAGCAACGGTGGCGACCTCTCTCGCTCCGAGGTCGACCCCTTCGCGGGCCATCTGAACGAGGTCACTCACCAACTGGTGGGCGCGCTCAACATCTGCTTCAGCCCCCGACAAGGTAATCGCGTTTCCCCGCGCGACAATCACCACCCCAGGGCACTCTGCCTCAACTTGAGATAACACCCGGTCGTGGACTCCGAGAACGCGAATCATCGCGACATCGTCAACGTCCACCGTGACGGACACAGAATTCTGCGATTTAGCCGGCAAGTGAATCCTCTTCGAGGCCCCCCGCGAGCACGTGAGCATGAACGTGGAACACCGTCTGCCCACCCCCCTCACCGGTGTTGAAGACGAGACGGAAATCACCATCAGCGTGCTCGGCGGCCAAGTCGCCTGCCACCTTCACCATCTCTTGCAGCAACTCCGGGTCACCGGCAGCGAGCTCTCTCACATCCCGATAGGCATCGGTTTTCGGAACAACGAGAAGGTGAACCGGTGCTTTCGGGGCAATATCGCGAAGAGCAATGATGCGGTCGTTCTGAAAAACGATGTCCGCGGGAATTTCCCCCGCAATAATGCGCGAGAAAATTGATGGCTCACTCATAGCGTCCAGTCTAGAACTTGGCATTCGAGGGCGCACTCTTCTCTCACCAACGCCCCAGGGAGCTATTCAGCAAGGCGATCGCGGCGGGACCAGCACTCGAGGTTCTCAACACCGTCGAACCCAACTTCAACGCTGTGGCACCAGCTTCGATGAGGACATCACGCTCAGCGGGGTCTACTCCGCCCTCTGGACCCACAATGACCAGGACTCGCTTGCCTGTCGGTGGGCTGTAGGACGACAGGGGTTCTTCGGCGTCTGGATCGAGCAGGAGAAGCTCGTGTGACCCGCCCAGTTTCGCAAGATCTTTCGTGGAAACCACAGTGTCCACGGGCGGAATCCAGGCTCGAAGAGCTTGTTTGGACGCTTCTGTGGCAATTTTGTTCCACCGAGCGACGCCTTTCGCGACTTTATCTCCGCGCCATTGCGAGACGCTCCGCCCGGCCTGCCAAGGGATGATGCGATCCACACCGAGCTCCGTGCAGGTTTGCAGGGCCAACTCGTCTCGGTCACCCTTCGCCAAAGCTTGAACCAGCCACATTTCGGCGGTGGGACGGGGATGAAAGGTGGTGCTGTGCACGTCGACGACCACTTCCTGGGGACTCACCGCCGCGGCGGTGGTCCGCCCGAGCGTTCCCTGACCATCTCCAACAAGAATGTCCTCGCCCACTCCCAGACGACTCACTACCGCGGCGTGACGAGCTTCATCTCCGACAAGACGGGCGCTGGAGCCCTCCACCAGAGCCTCCCCGGTCGGAAGGTAGTAAAGGTGGGCCACCGACCTAGCCTCCGAAGAGACGGTCGCGGAATTTCTGAAAGACACCCTGCTGCGCTCCCGCCAGGGTCGGCGGAGCGGGTTTACGCAGGGCGCGCAGCTTTTTCACGAGATCAGTTTCTTTGGCGCTCAGTTTTGCTGGGGTCAATACTTGAACTCCAAGCCGCAGGTCTCCCCGGCCGTTACCGCGCAGCTTGGTCACTCCGCGACCCTTCACGGTGATGATGTCGGCGCTCTGTGTTCCTGGTTTGACCTGGACCTGCACGTCGCCATCGAGTGCTGGCAAGGTGACCTCGGTGCCTTCAATGGCATCGAGCACATCGACCTCGATGGTGGCAATAATGTCGTCGCCGGAGCGGGAGAAAATCTTGTCCCCTCGAACGGTGAACTCCAGATAGAGATCACCGGAGGGCCCACCACCGTGGCCGACTTCCCCTTGACCGGGGAGATGAATGCGTTGACCTGTTTCGATACCCCCGGGAATGTCAACGGAGAGCGACCGGGTTGCCCGGACACGACCCTGACCAGCACACGTGGGACACGGTGAATCGATCACCTCACCAAAACCCCGACAACTACCGCAGGGGCTTTGCGTCACCATGTTGCCGAGCACCGAGCGCACCGTGCGCTGCAGAGAACCGCTACCGCCGCAGATATCGCAACGACGAGGCTGAGTCCCGGGAGATGCGCACGAGCCCTCACACGATTCACAGACGACAGCGGTGTCCACGTCAAGAGTCTGAGTAACACCGAAGATGACGTCTTTCAGATCGACATCCACGCGAATGAGCGCGTCCTGTCCGCGTTCCTTGCGCGAACGCGGCCCCCTCTGGCCTCCACCTTGGCCAAAGAACGTCTCAAAGATGTCCCCAAAAGGACCAAAACCGCCGAAACCAGCTTGGCCACCCATGTCGTAGTTCGCGCGCTGCTCCGGGTCGGAGAGAACGTCGTAAGCGTGGGAGACAAGTTTGAAGCGCTCCTCGGCGTCCTCCGAGTCATTGACATCGGGGTGTAGCTGCCGAGCTAACTTCCGATACGCCTTCTTGATATCTTCCGCGCTGGCGTCCCGGCTCACGCCAAGGACCTCGTAGTGATCCGCACTCACGCTTTAGGCTCTTTCCGATTCTTGGTCACCGAGCAACCGCGAAAGATAGCTCGCTACAGCACGAACAGCGGTCATATTGCTCGAGTAATCCATACGAGTGGGTCCCACCACACCCAGGGTGGCTCGATGGTCCGACCCCGACTGGTAGGCGGAGGCGAGGACCGCGGTTTCGGCAAATGGTCCTTCGTTTTCCCGTCCAATGCGGGCCTGGACTTCCTCCGATTCCCATTTCATTTCGGTGAAAAGCTTGAGCAGGGTTACTTGCTGCTCAATAGCTTCGAGAACCGGGTACACCGACGAAGAGAAATCGTGTTCGCCGCGCACCAGATTCGCAGCACCCGCCATCATCAAGCGATCAGACCGGTGCCCCTCCACTGCGTGGCGCAGGGCCTCCGCAATAGCCTCCATGAGGTCGCGGCGCTGTGGTGACACTGTGGTGGACAGGCCGGATAGCTTGTCTGGCAGTTGGGCGAGAGACATACCGACGAGCTGTGCGTTCAAATGGGCCCGAAGTTCTGCGACAACCTCCTCATCGAGCTCCCGCGGACACTCCACAATGTTCTGGTCTACGGACCCACCATCGGTGATCAACACGGTCATCACCCGATGGGTACCCATCGGTAACAATTCGACGTGACGCACTGTCGCTACGCTCAAGCTCGGATACTGCAAAATCGCGACCTGGTTGGTCAGTTGCGACAGAAGCCGCACAGTCCTCGTGAGAGTGTCATCAAGATCGGCAGATTCGCTCAAGAACTGTTCGATAGCCCGGCGCTGGGCGGGAGTGAGCGGCTTAATTCCTGCCAACTGATCGACAAATACTCGATAACCCTTATCGGTGGGAATACGGCCGGCCGACGTGTGGGGAGCTGTGATCAGCTCTTCTTCTTCCAGAAGCGCCATGTCGTTCCGAATAGTTGCTGCAGACACCCCAAAACCGTGGCGATCCGCGATGGCCTTCGACGCCACGGGCTCTTTCGAGTCGATGTAGTCCTGGACGATGACACGCAAGACCTCAAGGGCGCGATCAGAGACCATGGACGAAACACCTCCTCGGCGGAACTGGCAGTCGGGCTAGATGATTGCTAATAGTAGCGAGGATGGCTTAGCGCGGGCTCTCAGTGAGCTCGCGCGCGAGAAAATCAGCGACGAGCCTCCCCTGTCGAGTTGCGACCACCCGCCCAGCAACGAGCTCTTCTCCCTCAATCAGTCCGCGTGAGACCCACTGTGCAAGTAGTGGCCGGCGCTCGTGAGCCACCAGACTGGCATCAAGACCTTCGCGTACCCGAATACCCAACAGAACGCGCTCCATCTCCAGCGCACCGTCACTAAGCACTTCCCGAGCGTGAGCGGGAGACACTCCCTGGCTCATGCGTGAGGCGTAAGCACGGGGGTGTTTGACATTCCACCATCGCACTCCGCCCACATGGGAGTGGGCCCCTGGCCCTACCCCCCACCAGTCCTGCGAGGTCCAGTAAGCGAGGTTGTGGCGAGAAACGTGTTGAGGGGTTCTTGCCCAGTTGCTCACCTCATACCAGGAGTAGCCAGCGTCGGCTAAGAACTCGTCCGTCAGCGCATACATTTCAGCCTGAACATCATCGTCTGGCTCAGCCAGCTCACCTCGAGAGATGCGCGCGGCAAGCGCAGTACCGGTCTCCACGATGAGGGCGTAAGCCGACAAATGATCGGGCTCCAACTCAAGAGCTGACTCCAGCGTCGAGCGCCAACGCTCCACGCTTTCCCCCGGGGTTCCATAGATGAGGTCCACGGACACCTGTAATCCAGCCTGCCGGGCAGAATGAACCACAGAGGGAACACGATGCGGGTCGTGGGTGCGATCGAGAGTGGCGAGAACATCAGGGTCGAAGGATTGGACTCCGAAGGACACACGGGTGACCCCTGCTGAGGCCAACGCCTCAAGATCCTCGGCGCTCACACTGTCTGGGTTAGCCTCCATGGTAATCTCTGCATCATCGGTCGTCCCCAGGACGCCTCTCGCATGATGGAGCATGTCGATAAGCGGTTCTGGCCCCAGAAGAGTCGGGGTTCCACCGCCAAAGAAAATTGTTGACAGCGGTCGGGAAGGGACTCCCGATTCGCTCAGAACACGTGCGGCGAAATCCACCTCAGCTTTGGCGTGAGAGGGGTAGTCCCGCTGCGAGGCACCCTCGAGCTCGGTGGCGGTGTAGGTGTTGAAATCGCAATACCCACAACGCACCGCACAGAAGGGCACGTGGATATAGAGCCCGAAATCCCGAGATTCTGCCTGGTGTGCTGCCGAAGCAGGGAGTGTGCCCTCTGGTGGGGCACTCTCCCCCTCAGGAAGCGCACTAGGTGCCATTGACCGTCCAAATCACATCCATGCGAACCAACATGACGGCGATGGAGCCAGCAAGCAGACCGAGCATGACGTTGGACATCATGGAACGCTCAACAAGCGCCCATACTGCCCCGGCGATCACCATCAAGAAGGCAGTCACCAAATACATCCAGAACTCCAGCAGGCTTCCGGTGGGTGAATTTCCTAGTGCCGGTTGAACAGCCGCAACAATCATCTGCACCAGGAGCAGTACCCCGAGTAGCACTATCGAACCCAGCGTGTAGTCATTCGGTGTTCGTTTGGCGATAGCAAATCCCACCGCGAGAAGACCTGCCACGATCGCGACACCGAGTTGGAGCCAGTAAAACCACTCGATCACCGGTCACACCTCGTTATCGCTCAGAGTCGGGAACTCCCATCAGAATACGGCTGCGACCCTGCGAAGATTCCAGAATTGCGACCAGCTTGCCACTGTCTTGCGCGATGGCCGCCAGGGGACCGCTCTGTGACCAGTCTTCTGTGCGGATGGGTCGCCCGTGGCTAATGTCGAGAGCCTCCTGGGGAGTCAGGGTCACCACGGGCATCACCCTGCCAGCCGCCTCGGCAAGTCCCATGATCTGAGATTCTGCGACATCCTCGGGTGTCGATGCATTCTGAACGTCGAAGGGCCCCACCCGCGTTCGGCGCAGAGATATCAAGTGTCCGCCCACGCCGAGAGCTCGTCCGATATCCCGCGCCAGAGC